>CAYSGK010000019.1:9629-18598 GCA_964430395.1 uncultured Methylophaga sp. | reverse complement strand
TTTGATGAGAAGCTACCGCTGTTACAGCTGTTATCTTTTAAAACAGAATAGCTATTGGCACTGACAGAAAAACGGATATTACAACCTGTGGCCACCGCTATTTTCTGGGCATAGCGGACTGCATTTAAAGTATCATCAAAAAACACCCTTTCTTTGAAGGAGCTTTGATTAAAAAAACGCGGTAGGGCAATAGCTGAAATAATAGCCAATAATACAATAACTAATATAAGCTCAACAAGTGTAAAACCACGTTGTTGGCTTGCTATATTTATTGAAGAAACCATCCAACATTTCTTTTATTATTATCTCAAAATACTAGCAAGCGCCAGAGGTATCGCCAGTAATAGCACTAATAGCAGGTGATGCATTAGTTGCGGCATCGGCATAAGTAAATGAACAGCTACCCAAAGTAACAGTAAGCACATTTGTGGCATTAGCTAGTGTATAGTCAGTGCTTGTGACATTGGCTAATGCAGCTATATCAGTATCATTAGGGTAACCATTTACCATGGTATATGCAGTGCCTTCTATCGTGACAGGACTGCTACCTTTAACTAAGAAAGCCGAATGAGCTATTGCAGATGCAGATTTTATGGAGCCAAGTGCTCCCTGCAAGGATGCCATTCGCGCATTGCCCGTTAAGCTGGCAAATTTAGGTAAGGCAGTGGCAGCCAAAATACCCAGAATAACGATGACCATAACTAGCTCAATTAGTGTAAAACCTTGTTGTTTTTTCATTGTTCTATCCTTCTTTTTCTCCTAACGCCCCATGGCAACACTGCCTAAATCCCACATTGGCAAGAACACTCCTAAGGCCAAAATTAATACCATTATTCCGATTAGGGTTATCATAATCGGCTCAATGGCACTACTCAATTTTTTTGTATCATAATCGACTTCGCGTTCATAAAAATTTGCGACTTCATCTAACATATCGTCCACTGCGCCAGTTTCTTCACCTACATTTATCATTTGTAGCACTAAAGGGGTAAATAAATTACTCGCAACTGCAGTCTGAGTTAGGGATTCACCGTGTTCTAAGCCATCGCGCATATCTAAAATTCTTTTTTCAATATAACTGTTATCAACAGCGCGACTGACAATAACTAAGGTTTGAGTGATGGGTACACCAGCACGAAATGCCATCGAAAATGCACGTGAAAACCGTGCCAGCGTAGCACGATTGACAATATTGCCGACGAGAGGTAATCGTAGTTTTTGACGATCCCATATGTATTTTCCTTCATCGGTCTTGATGTAGGCTTTAATGGTCATAAAGGCAATCACTAAGCCGATCAAGATATATTGCCAATAATTCACTGTAAATTGTGATGTTGCCATCAATATTTTGGTTGCCCAAGGCAATTCGCTGCCAAAACTTGCAAATACTTTTGCAAATTGAGGTATAACCATAAGATTAATAATACCTACCGCAATCGCCATGGCAATCATTACAAAAGTGGGGTAGCGAAGGGCTTCTTTAACACGATCTTTGGTTTCTTTATCAATTTCTAAATATTTATAGATATGCTGAAAGGCTTGATCGAGTTGACCAGTATTTTCACCGACGTTCATCATGCTGACAAATAAGTTGGAGAAAATTTTAGGGTGCTTTTGCATGCTGCCAGCAAGGGAGCGACCGGCTTCAAGATCTGTTGCAATTTCAGCCACGGCATTACGCATGCCTTTATGTGTCATATGCGTTTGTAGACCTTTTAATGTTGGTAGAATCGAAATACCCGCCTTAAGCAATGTCGCCATTTGGCGGCAGAACATAATCAGTTCATTAGTATCAGGTATAGGATTGTCGAATAATTCCTGAAGGCTTTCGAGTGGATTAGCCTGCTCAACTTGGGCGATTATAATATCGATAGGGGTGATACCAATATTAATCAAATGGCTGGCAGCATCATTGCTTGAATTTGCTTCTAACTCGCCAGAAACTGCTTCGCCTTGTGCATTTCGACCTTTGTATTGAAAAGCAGCCATTTTTATTCAGCCGCCGTTTTCGATGCAATATTCATATCAAGATCACCTGCAATGCGGACAATTTCATCTAAGCTGGTAATGCCTTGTTTAGCAAGATCAACTGCATTATTAGCTAGTGTTTTATGTTGCTGTTGCTGAGTAGCCAATGAAATAAATGAAGTATTGTCGCCTTGTTGTAAGGCATCAGTTAATTCAGGTGACATAGACAATAGTTCATAAACACCTACACGGCCTCTATAGCCTGTATTATTACACTGCTGGCAGCCGACAGCTTTTTGAATATCAGGTAGTTGCGCTGGTGAACCGAGTAATTGAGATAGCCAATGTTGCTCTTGTTGATCAAGTGTGTGAGGTTTTTTACATTCAGGGCATAAACGACGGACTAAGCGTTGCGCCATTACGGCTTGTAATGATGATGCAAGTAAAAAGCCTTCTGCGCCCATATCCAGTAAACGACTTACGGTGCTAATGGCATCATTAGTATGAAGAGTAGAAAAAACTAAATGGCCGGTCATGGCCGATCTTAGGCCAATTTCAACGGTTTCTTGGTCGCGCATTTCACCGATAAGAATAACATCGGGATCTTGGCGCAATGCGGTGCGTAATACTGCTGGAAAGGTAAGACCAATTTTTTCATGTATTTGTACTTGATTGATGCGTGGTAGCTGGTATTCAACTGGATCTTCAGCCGTAATGATTTTTGTTTCAGGCGTATTGATCTCATTTAAAGCAGCATAAAGGGTAGTGGTTTTACCGCTACCTGTTGGTCCGGTTACCAAGATAAGCCCATGAGGTTTTTTAATTAATTGGCGCAGAGGTAAAAGAATAGTATCGGGGATACTCAATTTACTAAAATCTAACATGCCTTTTGAGTGATCTAGCAATCTCATCACCACAGATTCACCATGCACCATGGGCATTGTTGATAGCCGAACATCAATGCTTTTCTTGTTAACCTTGATATTGAAGCGTCCATCTTGCGGCAGGCGCTTTTCAGATATATTGAGCCCTGCCATAAGTTTTAGGCGAGAAGTGAGGGCATTTGCAATTCGAGCTTCATCGACAATTTGTTCCTGTAAAACACCGTCTATTCGTTGTCGAATTCTGAGTACACTAGCATCTGGCTCGATATGGATGTCTGATGCTTGAGTTGCTACCGCATCTTCAAAAATCGCCTGTAATAATTTTACGACAGGTGCATCGGCAGAAGAAGTTGATTGTGTTATAGATTGGAGATCAAAGTCACTGTCTGCAAGCTCATCATCTAGTACCTCTGCAAGTGAATCAATTTCATCTGTTTTCCTATAATCTGCTTCTAAATGTCTAAGTAGATCTCTTTCACTAATAGCTGCAATTTCAATGTCCGACTTTAATACTTTTTTTAGCTCATCATAGGCATATATATCTGTTGGATCGGCCATACCCACGAGTACTTTTCCATTGTCTTTACTCAGTGCTATTGCTCTAAATCGGCGTGCATAGATTTCGGGTAATAGCTGAAATATTTCTGGGTCAATAGGGTGCTGACGCAGATCAAGATAAGGAATTTTAAGTTGTTTAGACAGTAAACGAAGCAGTTGCGATTCTTCGATATAGCCTAGATCGATGAGTGTTCGACCTAATTTTCGGCGTGTTTTCTTTTGCTCATCAAGTGCTGAAGTAAGCTGTGCTTCAGAAATTAATTTATTTTCAACTAAAAGGTCGCCAATTCGAATGCGTTTTTTAATATCCATTTAAGTGACTTCTTCAGTTAGTAAGGTAGATGAGTCAATATGCAACCATAACTCTTCATCACGCTGTTCTAGATTAAGCGATGTTAAAGATTCACTTGCACAGGGGCCTAAAATACAATAACCATTATCAAAGTTAAATAGGGCACCATGAGTTGAACATTGAATATGTGATTGTTCGACCGACAAAAACTCGTTAGGCTGCCAATTCAGAGGAACACCTAGATGAGGACACTGATTTTTATAAGCATAGATAGCACCATCATGTTTAACTAGAAATAACTCAAATTTTCCATGATCAAGATCTAGGCTAAAACCACGAGGATTACCTTCAATTATTTCTTGTTGTTTACATAAAAAATGATGCGACATACGTTACTCTATTTTCTAACTAAATTTGTTAAACCTTGTTGACCACATTTTCGTCCTGCCAATTGACATGCCCTTGTCAGTGCTTGTGATAATTCCAATTTATTGAGTAAGCCATCAATAAAAGTAGCATTAAATGTGTCCCCTGCGCCTAATGTATCGACCACATTGTCTGGATCATAAGTTTTACTATGAAATAAGTGCTGTTCTTTATCTATCGCCCATGCACCTTGCTTGCCCCAAGTGCAGCTGGCGACAATTTCTTTTGCTAATGAATTCAATAATTGTTGTGCTGTTTTATGATGATGTGCGACGGCATAATCTTGGGAAAACATGAGGATAGAAGGCAGCGAAAATAATGTTTCAATACCTGAACGAGGTTTTTCAACTTCAAGTGAACAGGGGATGGAGGGGTGATGTTTATTGATATATTGCAACATCAGTGCTGTCTGTTCAATATTTCGACCTTCAAAATGAACCCAATCAAATTGCGTTAAATCAATTTTTTCAAAATCAGCAAAGCTAAATTCAGGGCAATCTCTATAATGAACGATACTGCGGCTACCCGTTTCCTGACTAACATTGATATAAGAAGTAGGCATTTTGCCATTAGTTATGATTCGGCAAGCAGAACTATCAATATTAAATTGTGTTAATTCTTGCTGGATGATGGCGCTGTCAGGTTCATCAATTAATACACCAGCCCAATGGCATTGATGGCCTAACTGGCTTAATACAACTAAGGTGTTAGTTGCGTTACCCCCTCGGACTTTTCGCTGGCAGAGGGCGCGTACTTCGGTATCTTCTGAAGGGTAAATCTCAACCGTATTAATAATGTCGAGTGTGGCGATACCAACAGCAAGAATTTTTGCCATAATCTATAAGGTATCAAACACCGCGCTGGCAGCTTGAGCAATTTCATCAACATTACCCACACCAGTAATTTTATAAAGTTTATCTTGTTTTTTATAAAAATCGATCAGAGGTGCGGTTTGTTGTTGATAGACATTGAGGCGATTACCAATAGTTTCTTCGTTATCATCAGCACGTTGGAATAATTCACCACCACATGCATCGCAATGACCATCCACCTTTGGTGGAGATAAATGAATATTATAAATTGCGCCACAGTCTTTGCAGGTACGACGTCCAGTTAAACGTTGTAATAACTCATCAAAGGCAACATCAAGTAAAATAACACCTTGTAAGGGCTGATTAAGCTCTGAAAGCATGGAATCTAGGGCTTCGGCCTGAGCAATATTGCGAGGGAAACCATCAAGAATATAACCATTTTTAGCATCATCTTCTGCTAAACGCTCTTTTATCAAGCCAATTACAATTTCATCCGATACTAATGCGCCTGCATCCATTGCCGTTTTAGCTTTTTGTCCTAATTCAGAGCCGGCACTAACCGCAGCACGTAATAAATCGCCGGTAGACACTTGGGGGATATCATATTTCTTTGAAAGTACAACACCTTGCGTGCCTTTCCCCGAACCGGGTGCGCCTAATAAAACTGTTCTCATGTTTACCTCAAATATGTGTATCTAAATTATGAATCTAACATTACAGAAGTAATGTTTTCAAGTTGTTCGTTCATTTGACGTAAAATTTCTGGCAATACGTCAGTATTAAGTTGCAATAAATCCCATGCTTTTGTTTCTACTGGCGCGGTTGAATCTTCACCTTGACGTGCTATTTCAACAATAACACCAGCGAGATGAACTATCGCTGCTTCTGTGGGGAAGTTTTTAGCTGCTGATGGTGAATGGTGAAAACGAATCACTTCTTCTATTGATAGAGGCAAATGCCATGCTTGGCTTAATGCCCTGCCTACTTCAGCATGATCAAAACCAATGATCCGTTTTTCAGCTTGATGTAAGGGCTCATTATCAAAGCGTGCAGCCATCAGAGCCTGTTTAGAAAGCTCTGGTAGCGTTTGATACAGCACCAAGCTGCCAATATTATGCAATAAACCTAAGATAAAAAAACGTTCAGTTGCACGTTGGCCGCATTGCTTAGCAATATACGTTGAGGCAATAGCACAACTGAGGCTCTGGTGCCAAAACTCATTGACATTAATTAAGCTATCAGGAATATCCTTGAAAGTATTAATAACAGAGGTGGCAAGCACTAAATTTATTAGCTCGGTTGTGCCAATAATAGTAATTGCGCGTGAAATGGTGGATATCTGCGAGGGAAAACCATAAAAGGCACTGTTGACTATTTTAAGTAATCGAAAGGCTAATGCGGGATCAGTATTGATGACGGCACTAATGTGTTCTGCTGAACTATTATCATCATTGAGCATTGAAGCCAGCTTATTATAAACCGTCGGCGGTGAAGCTAGCTCGGGCGTCCTTTCGACTAAGCTTATAGGGGTGAGTGCCATTTTAGTTTAGAATTTAGTTTAGCTTTATAGTTGAAGAGCTAGATAAAAACTGACTTACACTTGCGCCAAGTTTGCTAGCAAACTGATCTAAATAATCAGGTCGTACTGTGTAGTCAACAATATCTTCGGCACCAATAATGTCACGAGCAACCGTGCTACTGTTTGCTAAACCATCGATAAGCCCAAGCGGTAATGCTTGCTCTCCTGACCAGAAAAGCCCTGAAAATAAATCAGGATCATTTGTCAAACGCTCACCACGGCCTTGTTTGACTACATCGATAAATTGCTGATGAATATTATCAAGCAGGGTATGCGCATGTTTTAGATCTTGCTCTCTGATGGGTAAAAATGGATCAAGAAAGGCTTTATTCTTGCCTGCTGTGATAGAACGCCGTTCAACGCCGAGCTTTTCAATCGCATTAGTAAAACCAAAGCTATCCATTCTTACACCAATCGATCCTACTATACTGGCTTTATCAGCATAAATTTCTTTTGCTGATACGGCAATATAATAACCACCAGAGGCACAGACATCTTGAATCACTGCATACACAGGAAAATCAGGACGCGTCGTTTTAAGGCGGTTAATTTCATCATTGATTATCCCCGCCTGAACAGGGCTACCGCCCGGCGTATTAAGTCTGATAATTAAACCTTTGGCATTTTCATTTTCAAATGCGTCACGAATGCCAGTGATAACGGTATCAGCATTGGCTTCTTTATCGGCAGCAATCACACCATTGATATCAACCAATGCGGTATGTGTTTCAGTGTGGAGAGGCGTACTATTCGAAGAAAACATAAGCACTAAAAGCGCAAGCAGATATAAAGCAATAAAGCCTTTGAAAATATATCCCCAGCGGCGACTTTTTTGTTGTTCTTTTAATGAAGCAAAGGCGAGGTCTTCTAAAACGCCACGCTCCCATGAATTAGATTCACTTTCAAGTGATGACATAAAATTTATTCCAATACAGTTTGAGTGATATGAATGATACTAAATATTCTGTGAGCTAGCATAACGTATTTAAAATATCGAGATCTAGTACTTTAGTACAATAGGCAATATTTTGATATGGGAGTAATGTTATAATGTAGATATAAATTTAGGAAGTGATACCCTAATTCTAGGGGGTGAGGACGCTTTTTAATAATGGTATTCTATAGTTTTTGGCTCCTAAATTTAAAAGAACTTTAGGATTCGAATTAGTTTAATTGCCAACCTTGGTGTGAACCAAGCACGGAAAGTTACAGGTCTTTAGAAATTAAAGATGGCTGAGTTGCATTTTCTAATTTTATTGAGGAAAGTGTTATGAATATATTAAAAATTATTGGTACAGCAGCTTTATTGTCGTTGTCTTTATCGATACAAGCAGCAAATATTTTTTTTGGGGAAGATTTAGATCCAGGTGTGAGCAGTGCAAATAGTGCCGCTGCAAACGCTAATTTTTTATCTCAACTGAGTGGAGTAGGAACTGAAGATTTTGAGTCATTTACTGGAGGTCAAAGCGTTCCGTTCAATAGTAATTTCACGGGTGCGGGAACTGCTACATTCTCAGGTACAGGACAGATTGAAGATTCACCTAGGGCAGGGAGGTTCGCCACTTCTGGTAGTCAATATTTAGAAACTAGAAATGGTTTTCAGATAGATTTTTCAACAGCAATCTCAGCTTTTGGATTTTTCGGTACGGATATTGGTGATTTCAATGGTCAAATCACATTAGATTTTCTTAGTGGTGGTTCAACGCAGTATACAGTACAAAATACAATAGGTGCGGCCAATGGTTCACTATTATATTGGGGAATTATTGATGTGCTTAATCCCTTCACAAGGATTACGTTTGGAAACACAAATACTAATGATGTATTTGGCTTTGATGATATGACTATCGGAACAATAGCACAAGTAAACCCTGTTCCAGTTCCAGCAGCATTATTTATGTTTGCTCCCACATTATTAGGTTTCTTTGGTTTACGACGTAAAGTGAACAAAGCCGCTTAATTTGTAAAGAAGCAATAAAGTAAAAAATAAAAAGCCGTGATAGGGATGCCTATCACGGCTTTTTCATGTCTATTGAATATAACTAGTTATAGGTTTGTGTTTAGCCATTGCTGTGCTTGAAATAGGTTATCTACAATGTCGAGAGGCTGGCAGTTTTGCAGTAACTCCGCATCATGAGCTCCATGACTAATCCCTAAACTATTAGCCCCTGCATTATGTGCCATTTGTAAATCATATTCGGTGTCGCCAATCATTAATGTTGCTTTGGGGTCAACGCCACAATAATCAATTAACTCTTCTAACATTTGTGGATGGGGTTTTGAATGGCACTCATCAGCGCAGCGAGTGGCATGGAAAAAAGATGATAACTCGGTACTGTGTAGCACTTTATTTAAACCGCGTCGGCTTTTACCCGTTGCTACACCCAGAAAAAGCTCTTGTTCGCTTAATTGTTTTATTAGTGAGAAAGCGTTATCAAATAATTGTGGAT
>CAYSGK010000019.1:0-9529 GCA_964430395.1 uncultured Methylophaga sp. | reverse complement strand
TCTTGTTCGCTTAATTGTTTTATTAGTGAGAAAGCGTTATCAAATAATTGTGGATCAAAAGAACTCTCTAACCAAACCTGTTTATAGGTGCTGGCTAATTGCTGAATGACTTTTTCACTGGCGTCGGGATAAAGCGTTGATGCTGCTTCAGTTAGAGCAAGGCCAATAATATGGCTAATTGCACTATCATCTAAGGGCGGCATTGATAACTGCGTTATGGCTTGTTGCATACAATTGATAATATGGCCGGTGGAATCCATTAATGTGCCGTCCCAATCAAATACGATTAAGTCATATTTCTTCATAATTGGGCTCGCAATTTATCGACCACATTTTGTAACTGTGTGGGTAATGGCGCTTCTAGAGGTAACTTTTCACCTGTTGTTGGGTGTTTTATGCCTAATTTCGAAGAATGCAGGAATAGACGTTTCAAGCCCATTTTTTTCATCTCTTTATTAAAACTGCGGTAACCATATTTGTCGTCACCAGCAACGGGATGTTCTAAAAATAAGGAATGCACTCGAATTTGGTGAGTGCGACCCGTGAACAAAATAACTTCTGTTAATTGCGCTTGAGAAAAACGCTCGATGGAAATAAAAATAGTTTTAGCATATTTACCCTCGGCATTAACTTGCACCATACGCTCGCCAGATGAAACAACATTTTTGAGCAAAGGTTGTTCGACCAGTTTTTCTTCAGAATTAAAACGGCCTTTTAATAATGTTAGGTAGCGCTTATCAATATCATGCTGAATCATTTGTTGTTGCAAATTCAATAATGCATTACGATTTTTTGCTAATAATAAACAGCCAGAAGTATCACGATCAAGACGATGAACTAATTCAAGATAAGGTTGATCGCTGCGAATAATACGCAATGCCTCAATAATACCTTGCTCGATATTAGTGCCAGCATGCACCGCCAAACCGGGTGGTTTATTGAGGGCTAGCAGGTCACCATCTTCAAATAAAATGCATTCAGTTAGTTGTTGTTTTAGACGATCGCCTACAAAATTACTAACGCTTTTTTCACTTGTATGTAACGGCGGAATACGAATAGAATCCCCCGCTTGTATTTTATAGGTTTGTTTTATGCGACCTTTATTGACGCGCACTTCACCTTTTCGAATCGCTTTATAAATTCGACTTTTGGGCACACCTTTCTGTAAAGTGAGCAAAAAATTATCGATTCTTTGGCCCGCTTGTGCCGCTGAAATATCAATAAATTGAACAGGATTTTTTTTAATATTATCTACGCTCATAAAATTAGATTTGCTGATATGGTAATAGGCTGTTATATTCCGATGTTGGTTTTGCAGTAAATAAGTCAGTGAGTATACCGACTTTTACGTGGCATGACCTGAAATATGGCGAGGTCGCTCCTTACTTTAAGATGATTAAAGAGGTTGATGCGGCGGGCGCTTACAAGTTTTAGATTAAAGCATTGGGTCACGACCGAGTGTGATAGGGCTCCAAATAGTTAGGAGCAAACAATTTTGATGGTTCCCACGTCTTGGTGAAAATTAATAAAAAGTAACACCAGACCGGACAATGGCAAGTAATTAATAAAATAGTAATATCTGGCGATTTATACTCGTAGCCGTTCAATTTACAGGTTTTTAGTGCTTATAATGAATTAAGATAGCAAGACGTAATAGTGATGTAATAGTAGCTCTATTGCTCACTATTACAACGCAGCTAGCGCATTCAGAATGGGTGCTACAAATCTGTAAATTGAATGGTTACGGGTATGTACCAAGGGGTAAAGCGCTGATATTCAAAAGGTTGCAATACAAAGCGACCGTGGTATTACATAAAACCACAACGCAAATGAAAGCGATGCGCAGATGTGTAAGACGCATTGTTACTATTAATTGCATATCATAACGATATGTCGTCCAGCACGATTCAATAAGAATGGTGCATTATTCTTGATAGCTAAGAATACAACGTGTGAACCTCGGTATAAACGAGCAAACTAAACAAGTTGCTGCTCAAAAGAGGTTATAAATGAAACGAATTTTAATTAACGCAACCCATGATGAGGAGTTGCGTGTAGCGATGGTTGATGGCCAACGCTTGTTTGATCTAGATATTGATGTTCCATCGCGAGAACAAAAGAAAGGCAATATCTACAAAGGAAAAATCACCCGAGTTGAACCCAGTCTTGAAGCTGTATTTGTTGAATATGGTTCAGAGCGACAAGGCTTTCTACCCCTAAAAGAAATTTCCAATACGTACTATAACGAACGTAAGAAAAAAGAGGGCGAATCATCTGGTCGCATTAATGTGCAAGATGTGCTTAAAGTTGGCCAAGAGTTAGTTGTTCAAGTTGAGAAAGAAGAGCGTGGCAATAAAGGTGCAGCATTAACGACCTATATTAGCCTTGCAGGCCGTTATTTAGTGTTAATGCCTAATAGCCCACGTGCTGGTGGAATTTCACGTCGCATAGAAGGCGATGAGCGTGCACAATTACAAGAAGCGCTACGTTCACTAGAAGTGCCAGAAGGCATGGGAATGATTGTCCGCACAGCAGGTGTGGGCAAACAAACTGAAGAGTTGCAATGGGATTTAGAATATCTAGTTCAAGTATGGACAGCGATTGATAAAGTAACCAAAGAACGTAGCGCTCCATTCCTTGCGTATCAAGAAAGCAATATCATTATTCGTGCATTGCGTGATTATTTACGTAAAGATATTAGCGAAATTTTAGTTGATTCACCTGAAGTGTATAAGACAGGTCATGACTTTATGAGCATGGTGATGCCGCATGAATTAGAAAAATTCAAGCTGTATGAAGAGAAAGTACCGTTATTCACCCGATATCAAATAGAAAGCCAAATTGAAACGGCGTTTCGCCATGAAGTGCGTTTGCCTTCAGGTGGTGCTTTAGTTATCGATCCAACAGAAGCATTGATTTCTATCGATGTGAACTCGGCGCGAGCGAATAAAGGCGGAGATATTGAAGAAACAGCCTTTAATACAAACCTTGAAGCGGCAGAAGAAATTGCTCGCCAATTACGCCTGCGTGATCTAGGTGGCTTAGTCGTTATTGATTTTATTGATATGGGGCCAAGCCGTCATCAACGTGATGTAGAAAATCGTTTACGTGATCATCTAAAAGTTGATCGTGCCCGTGTCCAAGTGGGCCGTATTTCACGATTTGGTCTGTTAGAAATGTCTCGCCAACGCTTGCGTCCATCATTAGGTGATGCGCATGAAGAAGTGTGCCCACGTTGTGCTGGTTTAGGCCATATCCGAGGTGTAGAATCATTAGGTTTAGCCGTGTTACGTTTGCTTGAAGAAGAAGCTAATAAAGATCGTGTTACACAATTAGTTGTTCAGCTTCCGGTTGCCGTTGCTACCTTTATGCTGAATGAAAAACGAGCACAGTTAGATGCGATTGAACGACGCCAAGATATTAAATTATTATTGATTCCAAATCCTCATATGGAAACGCCGCATTATGATATCGAGCGAATTCTAGATGGAAATAAACACGGCAAAGTAAGTCATCATTTGATGGTGAAACCTGAAATTGAAACACCAAGAGCGTTGCAAGATAAACCGGTTGTAGAACAAGCGGCAGTAACAGGGGTTGCGCCATCTGCCCCAGCACCGACACCACAAGAGGTCAAGAAACCAAGCTTGTTAAAACGATTGTTAGGCGTGCTTACTGGGCAAACCGTTGAAGAAGAAGCACCTGTAGTTGAGAAAAAGCCTGAACACAAGCCTAGGCACGATCAAAATCGTCGCCCACGCAATAATAGAAATAACAATCGTCGTGGTCAGCGTAATAATAATCGTCCTAAGCAAGATCGAAATGAACAAGCCAAGAAAAATACTGAGCAAGGTAACGATAACGAGCAGGCAAACAAATCACAGCAGCCTAAAACTAATGATGAACAAACGCAAAGCCGAAATCCAAATGCGAAACGGTCACGTCGAGGAGGCCGCCGTCGTCGTCCACGTAATGAGAATGAAACGAATAAGAATGTTGCTGAGGACGCAGGTAATAAAGCGGTAGTCGAGAAAAAAGAAATTGATGGTAATGCGGTGCCAAAGAAAGCGGTTGAAGAAGTAAATGGTAATGTGCCATCAAAACCAAATGCGTCAGCGCCAGAAATTGATGGTAATAAACCGGTAGCTAAAAAACCAGCAAACAAGCCAAATCGCTCTAGAACATCTGGTCCACGTCGTCGCCCAGCAGCAAAAGACAAAATAGAAAATACAACAGCGCCATCAGCCGATAAACCGGCTAAGTCAGCAGAAAAAGTGGAAAAATCTGTCCAGTCAGCAGATAATGTTGAGAAGAAGCTTGAAGTGAAGCAGCGTACACCAAGAAAAGCTAAGGAAGAGACTACTGTAAAAGATGGTTCCGAAGAATAAATTTACCTGTGACAAGCTGTTGACCCTTTTGGGTCAACAGGTGTTTTATCAGAGTCAAAAATGCGAAATTATTGAATTGCTTGATGGCTGTGAATTAGTATTGCAGGTTTTAGAAGATGAAATAAGCATCCAAGCAACGCAATATGGTGAAGGACATAGAAATGTGCCTGCGACCTATGTTTTATCTGTGTTTGATGGTGAAGGTAATTTGCACCCTGATATTCTAGGGACCGGCTTAGATCGTTTGTTAGAAGAATTACAGCAATAAAAACCAGCTTAACTAGCTAGGGATCCTAATATTCTCCTGGCTTCATCCAAATCATCTTGGGTATCAACACCATGCCCTGGGTTGCTCATTGCTTGTGTTAGGTGAATTTTTTTGCCGTGATATAAAGCACGCAATTGTTCTAATGATTCTTCTTGTTCTAATACGCAGGGTTCAAGTTCGGCATAATACTTTAAAAAACTAGCACGATAACCGTATAGACCTATATGGCGGTAGTGTGGCAGTTCTGGCGGCAAAGTTGACTGTTGTTCAAAATGATCACGCATCCACGGAATAGGTGCGCGGCTAAAATACAATGCATAACCTAATTTATCCATAATGACTTTTACTGCATTGGGATCGAACACGTGTTTTTCTTGATCTATTTGGCTAAATAAGGTTGCCATATCAGCATCAGAATGTTGTTGCAAATCATCTGCTACTTGATTAATCAAGCTTGCGGGAAGACAAGGTTCATCACCCTGTACATTAACAATAATATCGTTATCTGCAAATTTACGTTTAATTGCTACTTCAGCAAGGCGATCTGTGCCTGAAATATGATCTGCTCGCGTCATACACACATCGGCACCAAATTCAGTGGCCACACGCTCAATTCGTTGATCATCAGTGGCGATAATAACGTGTGCAGCCGAGCTTTCTTGTGCACGTTCATAAACGTGCTGAATCATAGGTTTCCCGGCGATATCGAGAAGTGGTTTTCCAGGTAATCTACTTGATGCATAACGAGCAGGAATTACAATCTTAAATGACATGGCGTGCCTATTTAGTTTTCTTCTTCAGCGGATAGTTCACGTGCTTCATCAGTAAGCATTACGGGAATATCATCACGAATAGGATAGGCTAAGCGACAGGCTGGGCAAATCAATTCTTGCTGTTTTTTATGATAATTAAGGCTGCTTTTGCAATTTGGGCAGGCTAAAATTTCAAGTAATGTTTTATCCATGATGAGGAGTTTCCAATAAATTAATTATTTTCTGTTCAAGTTTACCGCTTATTGACGCTTCAATGGGAATAAACCACATATTTTCAGTAGCGAAAGCTTGGCATTTTACAGCATCTTTTTCGGTCATTAAAATAGTAGCAGCATTCCCGAATGCGAAATCACGCTGTTGGAAATGATGATGATCGCTAAAAGGATGGCTTTGAATAGTAAGCCCTGATGTTGATAATTGATTAAAAAAGCGTTCGGGGTGACCAATACCAGCAATAGCATGCACAGGTTCATTGCTGAAATCAGCAGCTATTTTAGTGATTGAAGGATCAAGTAGGTTTATCGCATTTTCCTGAGTTAAGGTCATATTAAATGCATTTGATTTTCCGCCATTATAAACAATAAAATCAACTGTTTTTAGACGAGATAAGGGTTCACGTAAAGGGCCTGCGGGCAAGCATAAACCATTGCCGAAAAGCCGTTCACTATCAACCACGATAATTTCAATATCACGCCCTAAAGCGGAATGTTGTAGACCGTCATCAGCAACAATAATATTGCAATTATAGTGTTCGAGTAGATACTCAGCCGCTTCAACCCGCTTGGGCGATATAGCCATCGGACACTGTGTATGACGGCTAATAATGACCGGTTCATCGCCAACAAGGATAGGATCACTTGTTGGCGTGACATTTTGTGGGTAATTTTGAGCTTGGCTACCGTAGCCACGGCTGATAATCCCAGGGCGATACCCAGCTTGTTTTAACTGCTTGGCAAGCCAAATAACGCACGGTGTTTTTCCTGTCCCACCGACACTAATATTACCGATAACAATAATGGGAACAGAGATTTTTTTTTGCTTGAATAAACCAAAGTGATAGGCCTGTTTTCGACACCAAATCACGCTGCAATATAAAGCAGAAAGTGGCCACAATAACCAGCGAATAGGGTGAGGCTGATACCAGCTAGTGAGTAGCCATTTCATCGTAAGCAGTTAAGTGGATTTGCCTAAATCTGCTTCTGCAGGTTTTTCTTGAAACTGTAGTCGGTGCAATTCAGCATAATGTTGGTTTTTTGCAATGAGCTGTTGATGTGTGCCAGATTCAATAATTTTTCCATCATGCATTACGATGATTTGATCCGCTTTTTCAATTGTCGATAATCGATGTGCAATAACAAGCGTAGTACGTTGTGCCATCAATGTCTCTAATGCAGCTTGAATATGACGTTCTGCTTCCGTATCTAATGAAGCGGTTGCTTCATCTAAAATAAGGATCGGGGCATCGCTCAAAAGTGCTCGAGCGATAGCGATACGTTGGCGCTGACCGCCAGACAATAAAATGCCATTTTGTCCTATTTCTGTGGCTAGCCCATCAGGTAGACGTTGAATAAAATCCCATGCATGCGCTGCTTTGGCTGCAGCAATGATTTGCTCATTAGAAACTTCTTTTTTACCGTAGGAAATATTGTTAGCAATAGTGTCGTTAAATAGAATAACTTGTTGGTTAACTAGCGCAATTTGGTCACGCAGGCTTGCCAAAGTTAGCTGACTAATATCAATGCCATCAATCTCAATATTTCCCTCGGTGAAGGGGTAGAACCGTGCTAACAAGCTAACCAATGTTGTTTTACCGCTACCAGAATGTCCTACAAAAGCGATGGTTTGTCCCGGCTTGGCATGAAATGAAATATCATCAAGCGTTTTTTCATTATCGCTATAACTAAAACTGACATTTTTATATTGAATATTGCCTGTGACACGGTTTATGGTTTGGGTGCCGTCATCTTGTTCAGCTTGTTCATCCAATAAAGCAAAGACGCTTTGTGCGGCGGCGATCCCCTGTTGTATTTTTGCATTAATTTTTGTAAGACGTTTAAGTGGCGTTAAAATCATAAACATGGCAGTGATAAATGATATGAAGCCACCAGGCGTTATTTGTTGAATCATATCTGGCAGTGTTGCTTGATATATAACGATAGCGAGTCCAAGCACGGTGATTAATTGAATAATTGGTTGGCTAGTGGCATCGGTCGCCAATATTTTCATTCGCTGACGCCGATTTTGTTGGTTTACCTTTTCAAAACGCTTGATTTCATATTCTTGGCTACCAAAGGCTTTCACTTCACGGTGACCATCAATCACCTCACTACTTATATGGCTAACATCACCCATAGATTTTTGAATTCTTCTACTAATTTGGCGAAAACGATTACTTATTTTGTAAACAAGGAGAGCAATAATGGGTACGGTCAATAAAATGATTAATGATAGGAATCCATTAATATAGACCATATATGCTAGCAAGCCGATAATAGTAAAACTATCACGAATGACGACAATAATCGCATCGGTAACAGCGTTAGCCACTTGCTCTACGTCATAGAGTAGTTTTGACATAAGTTGTCCGGGGATATTTTTATCATAAAAACAGCTAGGCAGAGTGATGAGCTTATCAAACATTTCTGTCCGTAAATTCATAATGACTTTTCGTGCAATCCAGCCTAAACCATAGGTAGTGATAAAACTTGCCACACCCCGAATCAGAAATAAGCCGATAAGTTCAAAAGGTAGTAGCTTAATTAGGTGCTGGTCATGCTCAATAAAGCCGCCATCCATCAACTTTTTTATTAAAGCAGCCAAGCCTATTTCTGTAGCAGAAAATACCAACATGGCTACGATGGCAAGAATGAAGACTGGCCAATAAGGTTTGACGTAAACTAATAAACGTCGATAAGCATCACTTGCGCTGACCGTTGGAATGGTAGCTAACATTATTCCGCGGAAGTCGTTTTTCGGGTAGCAAGTGTTAAACGTGAGTAGCCTAGTTGTTGCGCAACATCCATTGCCGTCACCACACTTTGATATTCTGCTTTTGCATCAGAACTAATAATAATATGAGGATCTTCATTATCGCCAACGGCTTGTTTTAAATAGTCAGATAATTGCTCGCTGCTTGGATTTTCTAGTGTTGTGCCATTGATAATGAATACTCCATTGATATTAATAATAATATCAATAGCTTGTTCCTGTTCAGCTAATACTTGGCCAGATGCTTCGGGCAAATCAACTTTGAGTGAACTTTCGCGTATAAAACTGGTTGAGACCATAAAAAAGAGCAACAATAGAAACACCACATCGATCATTGGTGTGAGGTTTACATCTGGCTCCTCTGATGATTGTGGTGCTAAATTCATGGTTTGGTTTTCTCATCAGGGTCAAATTCACGGTCGCCATGAAGAATTTCGATCAATTTCATTGCTTGCTCTTCCATGTCAACAACAAGGTGTGCAACTTTACCCCTAAAGTAGCGATAAAAAATTAAAGTAGGAATAGCTATAAGTAAACCTGTTGCAGTAGTAATGAGTGCTTCAGAAATACCACCAGCAAGCGTTTCAGGATTACCCACACCTTCGGTAGTAATAACGGCAAAGACTTTAATCATGCCAATCACGGTTCCGAGCAAGCCCATTAACGGTGCAATCGTCGCGATAGTACCTAATGTATTGAGATTTTTCTCTAGTGATAAAGTGACATGACGCCCTACGTCTTCAATATTTTCTTTGGTGATATCACGCGAGCTATTACGGTTTATCAAACCTGCAGCTAGAATTTGACCTAGTGGTGAGTTATTTTGCAACGCTTCAATATGTTGCTTATCTACTTGGTTAAAACGCAACCATTGCCATATTTGGGTGATCAATTCTGGCGGTGCTATACGTTTACTTTGAAGACTCCAAAAACGTTCGGCAATAATGCCAATAGCTAGGATGGAGCTAATGAGCAGTGGATACATCATCCAACCGCCTGCACTAAAAAACTCTAACATAATATCTTTATCTCATTTGTTAAAATGTACCTATACCCATGACCATTCAATCTGTAGATTTCAGAGTTTAGCACAAGCGTCAGAGCAAGGCGCA
>CAYSGK010000018.1:6343-18724 GCA_964430395.1 uncultured Methylophaga sp. | reverse complement strand
GCTCATTTACACCAGTAAACTGCGCTTTTTCAACTATTTTTGCCTTGTCCTGACGAAAAATACTTATCGTGCAAAGGTCTAATTTTATATATAATTTAAGTACGATTATAACTGATATAGTATGCTAATTAAGATTACATCGATGATTTTGTATAAAACTATGCCTATCAATATAAGGAGTGAGAACTAGTGGCAATTGCCAATTCACTCGCCTTTCTGCTTTATCTCTGTTGCACGGCATTATTGATCCGTCGCTTTGTGCAACGTGATCAATTTGTCTCGTCTTCATTGTTATCTGTCGGCATATTGACAATTCTTGCGCTTATCTTTCATGGCACCGATATATTTATGACCATGAAAAATGGGTGGGTTTTAGATTTATTCTCTACCTTATCAATCGTAACATGGCTAATGGCCTTGTCCGCCTTTATTTGGGGAATCAAAATACCTAATACTCATCCGGGAATTATTGTTTATCCCATCGTTGCATTAAGCCTGATCTTTAAATCATCATTATCGCATGAAGTGGCTAAATCATTGGCAAATCCAGCTCTCGAGTGGCATATCTTGCTTTCCTTGGCCGCTTATAGTTTGTTCGCATTGGCAGCAATTCAAGCCATAGTATTAGCCGTTCAAGAAAAACAATTAAAACAACGTCATCTTGCAGGGTTACTCAGAAAACTACCGCCATTACAGTCAATGGAAGCTACATTATTTCAACTTGTAAGCAGTGGTTTTATCTTGCTTTCTTTAGGTTTAGTTGCTGGCGCTTTTTTTGTTGACAATATATTTACTCAACATCTTGCTCATAAAACTATCTTATCCATCATTGCTTGGTGTGTTTTTGCTCTATTATTATGGCAGCGCTGGCGTAATGGTTTGCGAGGTAAAGCTGCAATAAAATGGACTTTGATTGGTGTTATCTTTTTGCTATTAGCTTATTTTGGCAGCAAGATTGTATTGGAATATATTTTAACTAAATAATGCTTGAAAGTACTTCTCTAACCCTTTTGTTTGGTATTCTATTTATATTGTTGCTTCTCTCTGCCTTTTTTTCAAGTTCAGAGACAGCATTAATGTCATTAAATCGTTACCGCTTACGTCATTTGCAAAGTGAGGGACATGCTGGAGCTGTTCGTTCCAGCCAATTATTAGAACGCCCTGATCGCCTGATAGGTTTAATTTTATTAGGCAATAACTTTGTTAATATTCTTGCCGCATCTATTGCTACCGTTATTGGCGTAAAATTATACGGTGAAAATGGTATTGTTATTGCCACTTTTGCACTCACATTAATCGTATTGTTATTTGCCGAAGTAATGCCTAAAACCTTAGCGGCCTTGCATCCTGAACGTGTTGCATTTCCTGCCAGTTTTATCTTAAAACCGCTGTTGTTTTTACTTTATCCCTTGGTTTGGTTCACCAATCTTATTACCAATTATCTGCTTTCTTTATTTGGCGTTTCAGCTGTTGAATCTTCATCATCAGCAATTAATAGGGAAGAACTCCGTATCGCGCTGATAGAAGCCGGTGGTCTAATTCCTAAACGACATAAAGAAATGTTAGTCAGTATTTTAGACCTGGAAAAGGTAACCGTTGATGATGTTATGACCCCCAGAAATGAGATAGAAGGGTTAGATATCAACGCCGCACTGCCAGATATTATTAAACAACTTTCCCACTGTAGTCATACTCGTCTTCCTATATATGAAGATAATATGGATAATCTTATTGGTATATTACATGTGAGAAAAACGCTTCATTTGCTAGCGCAGGACAATTTAACTAAAGAATCTTTAAGCAATATTGTTAAAGAAAGTTATTTTGTACCAGAAGGCACACCTCTCAATGTGCAATTAATTCAATTCCAACGGCAACGGCGGCGCACAGGTATCGTTGTCGATGAATATGGTGATATGCTTGGTTTGATTACGTTAGAAGATATTTTCCGTGAAATTGTCGGTGAATTTACATCTGATTTGATTGATGAAGATAAAGATATTCATCCACAAGAAGATGGCAGATATCTTATTAATGGTTCGGCAACTATTCGAGAAATAAATCGTCATAATCAATGGAATTTGCCTACTGATGGCCCAAAAACTATCAATGGTCTTATTTTAGAATTATTAGAAAGTATTCCCGAAGCAGGCGTCAGTTTGCGTATTGAAAATTATATTATTGAAGTCATTCAAACGGCCGATAACACCATTAGAACCGTAAGAATCTGGGATGAACAAAAACAGGATGTTTAAGGAGCCTCTGAACAAGTCATGAACTCATATCTCACGCCCAAAACATCCAGTTTCTGCGTTAAAAAACTTTGCAATAGCTCGCTATTACCTGCGTTTTTCGCCCCCGTATCAAGTACGGGGCAGGCTTTAAAACTAAATATTTTTGACGCAAGCTATTTCGTCCATGACTTGTTCAGAAGCTCCACTAAGGTACCGCTTTAATGTCAACATTAAAAATTAAGCTCTGTGAATTAAATGATGGTGATATTGGCTCAATCAAGTCAATGTTTCATCTAACATCGTCTCAACGTAAACACGAGTGGGAGATCGTATCATCTGGTAAGGCAGATCTTTGTGTTTATTCTTTTGAATCAGAAAAAAGTATTACAGCGTGGCAAAATCATTCTGCTGAAGAGGGTATGTCCGTTTTATTTTCTACCAATCTTGATGTGGATGTTGCTGTAGATATTGTTTTGAAAAAGCCCTTACGCACAAAAAACTTTTCCGAAGTGCTTAACGCGGCAGCAAAGCAAATTCATTTATCCACAAGATTGAAAAATCACTCTCCCGAAGAAATAGCCTTACAAGATATATATGCTGCTGAAAATACTGAAGCTGAACCCATTGTTAAAGAAAAAAAATCCATTCTAAGCTCCGTTTCTAAACGCCTGTCACGTAAACAATCGGCTCATCGTGACTTGCCACCTATAAATTTCGCATTGCCTGAACAAACAGAAATACCAACTGATTTAATAATAGATCCCGTTGAATTAAAACAAACATTAAAAAAACTGCTCGCTGACCATAATGATAATGCACTGATAAGTGCGGTATTAGAAAATCTCATACCTTTAAATCGGTTTATTGTTCCATCAAAAACACGCCAAATCTTACTTGAGATATATCGTAAATCGACCTTTCAATTAATGCGCAGTTGGGAAACAAGAGTAAATTTACTTGAAGAGTTATCTCAGGATGATTATTTAAAATCTGTGCAAGCATTAGCTTTGTTAATTGATGAACTCACGATAGCTTATAAAATCTTAGTTATGGAGGCTTATCATCAAGGCAACCATCCAAAATCAAAAGAGTCTTTTTTACTGTCTATCAACCGTGTAGCAGAATATACTAGCTTATATTTATTACATTCATACTGCTTTCTTCGAAGCTCTCAAGCGGCATCAATAAATACATTGCACCAGCTTTATTTGTGCTGCGAGGCAGCAAAAGTATTAGAAACTCAAGTTTCTACCAAAGATGATCGAGCATCGCTATCATTTTCTAGCATATACAACCAAATTATTCTTACCAGCATTGCCGATCCCTTCCGTCTGACTAAAATTGATGTATTAAAGCTATATCGACTTATGGCTAAATATACAAAAAAAATAACCATTAATTTACTCTCAGAAGATCAAAAACAACCCAATAAAGATACCCTAATGGGTGGTTTTTTCTGTCTAGATCTTACTAGTGATCATATTCCTACTTCATTAGATAGAATGACAAATAAAGAACGTAGTTTACCTAATCTCCGCATATTTAATACACATGCAGCATTAATTTCTATTGAAAGAATATTCCAATTAGCCGCATCTTCTACTGACGACACCGTTTATACTTCAGAAATCCAATTGCTGAAAAAAGTTATTCCCCATCTTAACAATTCTTATGAACGCCAATTTAAACGTATTCAATCTGATGCTGACATTCAAATTAACTTAGTAAGTGGTCTAGAAAATATTCAAAATACTTTGCTTACCAGCTCATATGATATTGACAATAATTGGAATGTGCATAATCGAGGCATAGGCGGAATGATGGTGAGCAAGAAAAACAGCCTTTATACTCATCTTGATGTCGGTGATTTTTATGGTGTTTTTGAAGATAAAAAACCAACGTCCTTGGCGCTTGTTCGTTGGTTACGGCTTAATGAAAGTAGCGCAGAAATTGAAATGGGCATAGAATTACTTCATGGAAATCCTATTGCCACCCATTTCTTCTTAGAAAATGAACCTGAACAAATATCGGCATTACTTTTACGAAATAAAAAGCAAGCAGATACACTTTTAGCACCAAAAGGCCTACTCAAAATTGACGAAGCATTAGAGCTTACAGAAAATGATAAAACCTATATAATCTCTATCGATACTCTTGTTGAAAACTCACTTAACTATGATCATTTTAGTTTTTCAACAATCTAAAATATTAGAAAGGTAAAAGCCATGCGTACTTTAATTAAAATAATTATTTTTCTTATTATTCTTGTTGTAGCGGGGCTTATTGCCTTACTTTTTTTCTTTGATCCGAATGACCATAAAGAAGAAATTTCTCAGCAGGTAGAAAAAGCAACAGGCCGAACACTCACTTTAAACGGTGATATTGAGCTCTCTGTTTTTCCGTGGGTCGCACTTGAATTAGGCCCACTCTCATTGAGTAATGCAAAAGGCTTTAAAGCTGAACAATTTGTAAAAGTAGAAAATACCGAAGTGCGCCTCAAGTTAATGCCTTTATTAAAAAAACAATTAGTGATGGATACCATTCTTCTTGATGGTTTAACTCTTAATTTAGAAAAAAATAAATCAGGTAAAACAAACTGGGATGATCTGGCTGGCAGCAATAAAAAAGAGGCTAAAAAATCATCTAATTCAAGCGGTGGAAGTGATGCTCCTGCCCTTTCATCAATAAATATTGATGGCGTAAAAATAACTAATGCCAATATTATCTGGACAGATGCAAGCACACTGCAACACTATAATTTAACCAATTTCAATCTTATAACTGGCACATTAACACCAGGTAAACCCTCAACAATAGATATGAATTTCGATCTGGCAAGCACTAAACCCAAACTTAAAGCACATATAGGTCTGGATTCAAAAGTGATGCTCGATTTAGCTAAACAATTATATACATTAACAGGCCTTAAATTCACTATTAATGCAGAAGGTGAAACTTTACCCTTTCCCAAAACAGATATTGTATTAACTAGTGATATGGTTGCCAATATGGAAAAACAAACGGTCACATTTTCCCAGCTAGCGATTCAAATACAAGATCTATTAATTAATGGTGATGTGCAGGCAAGTAAAATATCATCAAATACGCCAGCTATTTCAGGCAATCTGACGGTCAATCCATTTAATCTACGCCAATTAGCGAATAATCTCTCGATTAAATTACCTGTGATGGCAGATAGTTCAACCTTGGAATTAGTACAATTAACTACTAGCTTTACTGCTTCAAACAAACAGTTTGATGCCAAAAATCTAGAAATAACACTCGATCAAACCAAATTGTCAGGTCGATTAGGTATAAGTGATTTTGCTAAGCCGGCCATCACCTTTAAATTAGCTGTCGACGATATAGATCTAGATCGATATCTACCGCCGGCTAATAAAAAATCTGCAAAACAAGAAACAAAACCTGGCAAGCCGGCCAACAAAACTAACGATGATAAGTTACCTTTAGATACGCTAAGAGCAATTAATGCTAAAGGTACATTTGATATCGGCAAACTAAAAGTAAGCGGTACTCACAGTGAGAAAATCCACATGGAAGTAAATGCTAACAAAGGTCTAATCAAACTAGCACCACTGAGCGCCAATATGTATAACGGACAATACAAAGGTAATGTTAATTTAGATGCTCGGGGTAAAACATTAAAACTAGGCCTTAATGAAGATCTGAAAGGTGTTCAAGTTGGTCCTTTATTAAAAGACTTAAATGATAGCGATAAGCTTTCTGGCACAGTCAATGCTCAGACAAAATTAACAGGAAATGGAGCAACAGTTGACCAAATTAAAGCAACACTTTCTGGAAATGGTAAATTTTCATTCACGGATGGTTCAATAAAAGGCGTTAATATTGCCGAAAGTATTCGCAAAGCAAAAGCGGCACTAGGTGGCAAAAAAATCAGCTCGAACGAACCAGTAAAAACTGATTTTTCAAGTCTTACCGGTTCGTTTACTGCAAAAAATGGCATTTTTAATAATCAGGATTTACTGGCCAAATCTCCCCTGCTTCGTATTGATGGCAAGGGTGATATTAATCTACCTAAAGAAGCTATCGACTATAAGCTTAAAGTTGCCATTGTAAAATCTACAACAGGACAAGGAGGTGAAGATCTCGCCAAGCTAAAAGGTTTAACTATTCCTGTTAAAATCACAGGTAGTTTTGACAACCCAAAGCCAACAGTTGATTTAGCCAATTTGCTTAAAAATAAAGCAACACAGGAAATCAAAAATAAAGTAGCTGATAAACTCAAAGATAAACTAGGTGGTGGTGATGTGGGTGCTTTATTAGGTGGCGTACTCGGCACTGATAAATCTGAGCCATCTGATACAACTGAGGCAACGGATGGTAAAACCATTAAAGAAGCCAAGCCTGAACCAGCTAAGAAATCAGTTGAAGACCAAGCAAAAGATGCGTTGAAGAATAAATTGAAAGGGCTATTTTAAATAGACAATCATCTTGAATTGTTTTAGCGATCGATTGTTGGCTTGGTATGATCAAGCTGGTCGAAAAGACCTACCGTGGCAACAACAAGCTACACCTTACCATGTTTGGTTATCTGAAATCATGTTGCAACAAACCCAAGTGAATACGGTTATCCCTTATTACTTACGGTTTTTAGAACAGTTTCCCAATATAAAATCCTTAGCAAGCGCATCAGTTGATGATGTGCTCGCACTATGGACGGGCTTAGGTTACTACGCAAGAGCCCGAAACCTTTATAAAACAGCAATAATCGTTCGTGAATCTTATCAAGGTAATATGCCATCAACTATTAATGATTTAATAGCCTTGCCCGGGATTGGACGCTCAACTGCAGGCGCCATTATGGCACTAGGCCATCATCAGCGTTCTCCAATTCTTGATGGCAATGTAAAGCGTGTATTAACCCGATATGCCGCCATTGAAGGCTGGCCGGGAAATAAAACTATTGAAACTAAGTTGTGGCGCTACGCTGAGCAATTATTGCCACACCACCGTTTTGCTAACTATATTCAAGCACAAATGGATCTAGGCGCAACCGTATGCACTCGCAGTAAGCCTAATTGTTCCTCATGTCCACTTAACAGCGATTGCCAAGCATTAGAACAAGGTGATCCGACCCAATACCCCACGCCTAATGCTAAAAAAACACTTCCCACACGGCAAACACACTGGATTGTCGCCCAATCATCTAATGGTGAAATATTGCTTGAGAAACGTGATAGCCACGGTATTTGGGGAGGGTTGTGGAGTTTTCCGGAAACAAAAACAGCTGATGAAACTAATGATTATTGCAAGCATATTAAACTCTTCTCTATGAAGACCACTCAGTCTCTTGATTCTATAAAACATGTCTTTAGTCATTTTAAGCTTAATATTCATCCTCATCTAATAAACTGCACAGCTAATTTGAACCATATCGCTGACAATAGTAATCTCAAATGGGTTAAAATAGATGAGGCACTACAACTGGGTCTACCTGCTCCAGTAAAACTATTAATACAATCATTATGAGATAGCCATGGCACATACTGTTAATTGCATAAAACTAAATAAAGAAGCCGAAGGATTAGACTTTCCTCCCTACCCTGGTGAATTAGGTAAAAAGATTTACCTATCAGTTTCAAAAGAAGCATGGCAATCATGGCTTGGCCAGCAGACCATGTTAATTAATGAAAATCGCCTCTCATTAGCAGATCCAAAATCACAACAGTTTCTAAAAGAAGAATTAGAGAAGTTTTTCTTCGGTGATGGCTCTGAACCACCTAAAGATTTCGTTCCAGAATAAGGCTTTATAGTCCAGTTTTGCGCTAAAGTCTCTTTTATCTTAAATGTCTAGCTAAAATAAACTATATTAATTTTTTCAACTGCTTTCTATGAAAATAGCTATTAAGCTATTATAAATCAATAAGTTATATTTAATTTATCTCAAAATTGGGCTGTAAAGCCATATAAAATACAGTTATTTTATATGGTAATTAGGCTTGACATGGATAAACGTGTACAATGCAAAGAGCTTCTCGTTAGGAGTTACGTAAGCTAGCTTCTAAGAATGTTAGTTAAAATATTAAGTTACACAAGTTAAAAATTTTGAGGTAGTTATGGCAGATCAAGTTACAGGAACCGTTAAGTGGTTCAATGATGCAAAAGGATTTGGATTTATCGAGCAAGAAAGTGGCCCAGATGTATTCGTACATCACAGCGCTATTCAAGCTGATGGTTTCAAATCATTAAAAGAAGGCCAATCAGTAACGATGGAAGTTACTCAAGGTGCTAAAGGTCCACAAGCTGAAAACGTTGTTCCAGCTTAAATAAAGCTTAGTTCCAAATATGAAAGGCCGGTTGGATTCATCCTCCCGGCCTTTTTTATTGTCAGAAATAACTACTGCTTTCATAATAGTAATATGAAAGTATTTAGTTTTAGAAATTTCCGCGTTGTATTCTTACTCACAATTTTAGCGCTTGCTGCCATTTATACTCAGAATCAACGATTGGGTACCACCTCATGGTATCAGCCAATTGAAGTTACCATTTTCCCTATAAATGGTGATGGCAGTGCTGCAACGGAAGCTTATATTAATTCATTGTCTAAAAAGCAGTTTATCGATATAGATAATTTCTTTATCAAAGGTGCAAAACAGTACCAACTCACGGTTGTCAGGCCAATTATTACACGCCTAGGTTCAACTGTCATGGCTCACCCTCCTTCTCCCCCTAAAGATCGCAATGCAACACTTCAAGTTATATGGTGGAGTATTAAATTACGCTATTGGGCTTATAAAAACACCCCCGATAACAAATCAAATACGGATCGCATTAGGCTCTTTGTACTATACCATCAAGGTACAAATAACCAAGCACTTGAACATTCACTTGGCTTGCAAAAAGGTTTAATTGGTATTATCCATGCTTTCTCTCAGCCAAAACAAAATAAGCAAAATGCACTCGTTATGGCGCATGAAATACTCCATACCGTCGGTGCCAGTGATAAATATGATTTCCATAATAACCTGCCTATATATCCTGAAGGTTATGCACAGCCAGAACAACGCCCCCGCTATCCACAACGATATTGTGAAATTATGGCTGGGCGGGTTCCTATATCTACAACAAGGGCTGAAATACCAAAAGATTTACGTTTTTGTAAAGTGGGTAAAACAACGGCCAAAGAAATTAATTGGATCTTATCCCCATGAAAAAACTCGATCCCAAACAATTCATTCAATCACAAAATTACGGTGTACTATCAACACATTCAAAATCTGAAGAAGGTTTTCCTTTTGGCTCAATCACACCATACATAATCACTGAACAAGGTGATATTGCTATTTTTATCAGTCACCTTGCAGAGCACACTAAGAATATTGAAGCTAATCCGAAAGTATCACTTACTATTTTTGATCCTAGTGATACGGATGAGCCTACCGCTAGAGCGCGTATTACTTGTTTGGCTATAGCAGAGTTAACAAAAGAAGATAGTGCGTTACGTAAACAGTATCTAGAACAATTCCCTAGTGCTGCAATGACCTTAGAATTATCTGATTTTAATTTTTACTTATTAAAATTAACAAAAATTAGATTAGTGGCTGGTTTTGGCCAAATATCTTGGTTAACAACCAATCAGCTAAATTTGTAGCACATCCTGTGTGTCATCAATCACTAATCGTTTAAAGGCTTCCATTATTGCCGTCAGTCGCTTGCCCTTTCGATGTACCAAATACCAATGGCGCATAATTGGAAAAGCCTCAACATCTAATATTTCCAACCGACCCAATGCTAACTCTAATTCTAGAGTGTGCTGTGACACAATTCCTAATCCTAGCCCTGCCTCAACAGCCTGATTTATCGCCTCATTACTACTCATTTCCATCACCGAGCTAATGCTATAACCACTTTGGTCAAAAAAGCGTTCCATCGCAATCCGCGTTCCAGAACCATGCTCACGCATAATAAATGTTTCTTGTTGCAACACAGATAATGTGATTTTCTTTTCTTTGGCTAATTTATGTCCTTTTGGTGCAATAACAACCAACGGATTGTCTAAAAAAGGTGTCGCCTCAACATCCATTCCCTCTGGTGGTTGCCCCATAATGACCATATCGACAGTATTATCATTTAAGTGATTCAATAAGCTTTCACGATTAGTGACATCAAAACTAATAATAGTCCCTGAAAACCGTTTATAAAATTCACCTAATAATTTTAAGGCAAAATAGTTAGCTGTTGTCGCTACAGCTATCGTTAACCGCCCTTTCTCACTGCCTCGCATTTCATGAAAAACATCATCTAATTCAGTTAGTTGACGAGATATATTGCGGGCATAAACCAGTAGCTCCTCACCCGCCTCAGTTAAGAATAATTTTTTACCCATGCGCTCAAATAAAGGCATCTCAACTTCATTTTCTAACTGTTTGATTTGCATTGAAACCGCTGGTTGGCTTAAATACAATAATTCAGCCGCACGGGTATAACTCAAATGCTGAGCTACTGATTCAAATATCTGAAACTGTCGTATTGTTATATTCATAAGATTACATATACCAGTTACCATTCAATCTGCAGATTGAATGGTAACTGGTATATAAACACTTCTTATGTATAAAATCAAAACATTTGAGTATTATTTATAATTAAAATAACCTAGACTATAAGCACGTTATTAAAAACGTTTAAAAAATTCAAAAACTTATAAAAAGAAGGTAAATATAATGGATCAATCATCACGTTACGCCGATCTTAGTTTAAAAGAAGAAGATTTACTCGCCAACGGTGGACATATCCTCGTTGCATACTCCATGCACCCAATGGATGGCTATGGCTATTTAGAAGTGGCTGCTCACATTGCTGCTGAATCATCAACAGGAACAAACGTTGAAGTTTCAACAACGGATGACTTTACTAAAGGTGTTGATGCCTTAGTGTATGAAATCGATGAAGCCAACGGCATTATGAAAGTGGCCTACCCGAATGATTTGTTTGATCGCAATGTCACTGATGGTCGTGCCATGATCGTCTCCTTTCTGACACTTACTATCGGTAATAATCAAGGTATGGGTGATGTGAAAAATCTTCAAATGCAAGATTTTTATGTGCCTCCACGCATGTTGCAATTATTTGATGGTCCAGCAACTGATATTTCTGATTTATGGCGCATTCTTGGTCGTCCTATCAAAGATGGTGGATATATTGCAGGTACGATCATCAAACCAAAACTAGGTTTACGCCCAGAACCGTTTGCTGAAGCAGCCTATCAATTCTGGTTAGGTGGTGACTTTATCAAAAATGATGAACCACAAGGTAACCAAGTTTTCTGTCCAACTAAAAAGGTTATCCCTTTAGTGGCTGATGCGCTAAAACGCGCACAAGATGAAACAGGAGAAGCTAAATTATTCTCTGCCAATATCACCGCTGATGATCATTATGAAATGCTTGCTCGTGCAGATTATATTTTAGAAACATTTGGTTCTGATGCTGATAAAGTTGCCTTCTTAGTTGATGGTTATGTCGGTGGCCCGGGTATGATCACCACCGCTCGCCGTAACTACCCAAGTCAATATTTACATTATCATCGTGCAGGTCATGGTGCGGTAACGTCACCATCATCTGTACGTGGTTACACAGCATTTGTTCTTGCTAAAATGTCACGTTTGCAAGGTGCTTCTGGTATTCACGTAGGTACAATGGGTTACGGCAAAATGGAAGGTGGTCAAGACGATCGCGTCATCGCTTATATGATTGAACGTGATAGTGTTGATGGTCCTTTCTTCCACCAAGAATGGTATGGTATGAAACCAACAACGCCTATTATTTCAGGTGGTATGAATGCGTTACGTTTACCTGGCTTCTTCGAAAACTTAGGTCATGGTAATGTCATCAACACTGCTGGTGGTGGTGCATACGGTCACATTGATAGCCCGGCTGATGGTGCTCGTTCATTATCACAAGCACATGACTGTTGGAAACAAGGTGCAGATCCAATCGAATATGCAAAAGAGCATCGTGAATTTGCGCGTGCATTCGAATCATTCCCAGGTGATGCTGATAAGATCTTCCCAGGATGGAGAGAAAAATTGGGTGTACACAAATAAGCATTTGTACAATCCAAAATGAAGACTTGCCTACATTTTATCCATTATAGGCAATCTTCACT
>CAYSGK010000018.1:0-6243 GCA_964430395.1 uncultured Methylophaga sp. | reverse complement strand
CACTCCTACCAAGCATTTAACTTTCTGAGTAAACTCCATGAGCGATACAGAACAATACCTAATTAAAGAAGAACCTTTCTACCAAGTACAAAGTGATGAAGTTGAACTTTACACCGCAGCATACAATGCCCGTTTGCCTGTAATGGTAAAAGGCCCAACAGGTTGTGGTAAGTCTCGCTTTATTGAACATATGGCGTGGAAGTTAAATAAACCACTGATCACGGTTGCCTGTAATGAAGATATGACCGCATCGGATTTAGTCGGTCGTTATTTATTAGATGCCAACGGTACACGCTGGTTAGATGGCCCATTAACGGTTGCCGCACGTATTGGCGCAATTTGTTATTTAGATGAAGTCGTTGAAGCACGCCAAGATACGACTGTTGTTATTCATCCTCTAACGGATCATCGCCGTGTTTTGCCTTTAGATAAAAAAGGCGAATTATTAGAAGCCCACCCTGATTTCCAATTGGTTATTTCGTATAACCCGGGTTATCAGAGCTTGATGAAAGATCTAAAACAATCAACTAAACAACGTTTTACTGCGTTTGAATTTGATTACCCAACAGCAGAAACAGAATCAACTATCTTGCAAAAAGAGACAGGCATTCATGTTGATTTGGCAGACAAATTAGTTAAAGTCGCTGGCACAGCACGTAATCTTAAAGGTCATGGCTTAGATGAGGGTATCTCAACACGTTTGCTTACCTACGCCGCATCCTTAATGGATCAAGGTATTGAAGCTAAAGCAGCTTGTAAAATGGCATTAGTACGCCCTATCACTGATGATGCTGATATTCGTGATACCTTAGATCACGCCATTAATACCATATTCGCTTAAGTGTTATTTTCACCATGAGTGAAACTGAACTAGCCGAAAATCCATACCGTGAAAAACTGAAATGTGGCTTTGATCAAATCGATCCTGTCTTTGACGAGTTGATGGATGAAGCCAAGCACATTCTTTCTGAACAAGGTATTGAAGACTATTTAGAAGGTGCATCACTGATCTGCATGATTGGTCGAGGTGTCGAGCCAGTACTAAGCTATTTAGAAGATATTCCAGCAATGGCAGAGCACCTTGGCGAAGAAATTATTAGCCTAGTATCAAAAACCGTCTGGCAGTTTTCTCGCACCATTAATGGTAAGGCTATACCCGTATTTTTACACACATTACCGACTGTTGCCCGCCGTTTGGGTGATATTAAGGGGCTACAGCATTACTTTGATCTTGTGTTTGATATGATGGAAAAAACTTCGGTTTCTATTCATGGCCATCACGCCACAATTCCCAGCCCTAGCTTGCCTGATCTATTAGAAAAAATGCCCTATCTAATCAGCCAGCTATCATTGCTTGGCTTGAAAAATTGGATTGATTACGGTATTCGTTTTTACAATACCCATCCCGAGCGCCAAAAAGACTTTTTTAGTCTGCAATCAGCTGACAGCATGGCTATACTACAGCGTGAACGTCATGGTACATTGTTCTACGATCACGAACGTAAACTTAATTTATATATGCAAGGTTTATGGAATAGTGACCCACAACTTGTTCCTTATTCTCTAGGTTTTGATGAACTGCGCAAACCTACTCCCTATTTTGATTCCTTAGGTTTACGCATTCCCGATGTGTATGATGATACCGATACAGTACCGGGCATCGATCGCTATCGTGCAACCTTGGCACATATGGCGGCACACCAACGCTGGTCAAATCATATTATCGCTGATAACTACAGTCCTTTTCAACGCATGGCTGTTGAGTTTCTTGAAGATGCTCGGGTTGAATATCTCGCCATTCAACATTACCCCGGCTTACGACAACTGTTTATTAAACTACATCCTCGCCCTGTTGAAGGGGCTTGTGATTCTGAAACACAATCCTGCCTACGTCATCGCTTGGCGATGTTATCTCTAGCATTACTTGATCCAGAACATGGTTATACAAACCCAGATTTACTTGAATTTGTTAACCGTTTTCACGAAACAATGCAAAAGGGAAATTCCAGTACAAAAGAAATCGCAGGCATTGCCTTATCCTATGTTGCCAAAACACGTATTCAAAGCGACCAGTTACCTAATGTATTCTTTGATAATACCGTTATTGATTATCGAGATGATAACCGTCATCTGTGGCAATTTATCGAAAATGGTGACGAAGAAGAAAGCTTTGAAGAGGAGCGACATTCTGAAACGCAAGAAGAACATCAAGGTCTGCCACCACGCCATTATCCTGAATGGGATTACAACTCTCAAAGCTATCGCCCAGATTGGGTGAGTGTCTATGAAGCATTGCATCCGCAAGGTAATGCCCGTGATATTGACAAGTTATTAGAAAAACATGCCGCTGTTCTCAAACGCATGAAACAAATTTTAGAACTCCTGAAACCACAAAATTATATCCGTATTCGTTATCAAGAAGAAGGTTCGGAACTTGATCTCGATGTCGCCATTCGCTCGTTAATTGATCTAAAAAGTGGTAGTCAACCTGATCCACGTATCAATATGAGCCATAAACATGATGGTCGTGATATTGCCGTCATGTTATTACTCGACTTATCGGAATCCGCCAATGATATTCCGCAAGGTGCCACCCAAACTATTTTAGATCTCTGCCAAGAATCCGTGTCGCTATTGTCTTGGTCAATTGAACAACTCGGTGATAAATTTGCTATTGCCGGCTTTCATTCTAATACTCGTCATGATGTACGTTATCATCATATTAAAGGCTTTAGTGAACAATGGGATGATGATGTAAAAGGCCGCATCGCAGGCTTAAAAGCAGGCTATTCAACACGAATGGGGGCTGCGATGCGCCATGCTGCGCATTATCTCGGCACTCAAAAAGCCGATAAAAAATTATTATTAATTCTCACAGATGGTGAACCAGCCGATATCGATGTTGATGATGACAGACTATTAATCGAAGATACGCATAAAGCTGTACAAGAACTCGACCAAGAAGGTATTTTCAGTTATTGTATTACCCTTGATCCACATGCAGATGATTATGTAAGCGATATTTTTGCTAAGCAACATCTTGTGATTGATAACATTAACAAGTTACCAGAAAAATTGCCGTCCTTATTTGCAAGTCTCACCAAATAGATAACAAGGTATAACATGACAAATCATAATAAAACAATTATTACCCTTTTTGTAGCTTTAACCATAGTTAGTACGTCAAGCAATGCTGATTGGCGATCACTTCTAAAAGATATTACTGATGCTGGTAGTGAACTGATATCAAGTGATAGTGGTGCTTCATCTTTAGACTCAAACACAATTATTTCTGGATTAAAAGAAGCGCTGAGCATTGGTAGTAAACGTGCCGTAAAAGCTGTTAGCAAACCTAATGGTTATCTATCTAATGAACTGATTAAAATTGCCATGCCACCCAAACTTAAACAGGCTAGCAATTTAATGCGTAAATTTGGCCTAAGTTCATACGCCGATACATTTGAACAAAGCATGAATCATGCAGCAGAGAAAGCAGCACCTGAAGCAACCGCACTAATTGTGGATGCCATTAAAAATATGAGTATTGAAGATGCAAAAACGATTCTTCAAGGCGAAGATGACGCGGCTACTCAATATTTTCGTGAAAAAACCACACCACAATTAACCGAATTATTCCGCCCGACGATTGACAGCTCTCTCAATGAAGTAGGCACAACAAAATATTATAATGATTTAACTGATAAAGTGGCTGCAATTCCATTAGTCGGTGAAAATATTGATATGGATTTGACTAGTTATGTGACGGATCAAGCTTTGAATGGCCTATTTACCATGATCGCACTAGAAGAAAAGAAAATTCGAGAAAATCCTGCAGCAAGAACAACCGAGCTATTAAAAAAAGTGTTTAGTAAATAACCTCAACTCGGGATAAGCAATAGCCATCCAGCACATTTATTTTAGCGGTTCTCTGCGTTAGATTGACTTCCAATAGTCCGCTATTGCTACGTCAACCTGCCTTGATAACCACTAAAATAAACGCACTGGTGATATATTCCTGGTTTTTTCTATCTGTCTTGAGGTGAATCAGTTTATAAGTCATTGTAAATTATAGTATTGCTGACTATTCTTATCCCGAGTTGAGGTTAAATAAGTTCTTCGTTGTCTTCTCTACTTAACCATCTTTATATCATCAGCATAGATTGTCGAAGATCCTGACGTTCCTTTATAGAGATAAATGCGTATCCTGTCATAGTTCTCTGGTGCCACAATCTCACTGCGAATAGAACTAAATGAAGCAGAATAAGGTAACGCAATTTTTGCGGATAACACCTTAGACTTAGCAAGATAAAAGTCTATATAAACATTACAGCTTCGGCCGGCAAATTTATATTTCATTGCAAATGTATAAACATCCGCTTGCCCTTTTCTATATATATTTTGATAAACACCCGCTGAACCGCCCGATCCACCAATTTTCACAACATTGTTGTTCGTTTCTTCATCCCAGACAATTTCAACAGGCTGATTTTTAGACCAGTTCATAAATCCAGACTCAAAGCTAGAATTTTTAATTAAATTCCCAGCTTGTATTTCTAAGCCTGTATCAATCACATACGACTGTACTGGTCTCCCATACGAATTGTTCCAATTAGATGCAAAGATAATTTTTGTGCCATCAGGAGAGGGAGAGGCTTGCGGTTCTGTCCTATAATCTACTTTTTTATTTCGGAAGTGTCCATAACGCTCTACTTCACCACTACCGTCCATTTTTACTGCTATAACCTCAGAATAATAAGGAGCATACTTTCGCTTAGAATCATCCTTCTTTTCCGTATAATATGAGACATAAGCCCAGCCGGGACGTTTAATATTTCGTGTTGATGTATGAGAAGCATAGCCCTTTTCTATCAGCACTGTCATTTCACCGTCACGTAAACGCTGTTTTATCACTCGCCCACCAGCTCCTGGTTTTTCAACACCAACGGCAACATCATCTCCATCGAGATCCACAGCCAAATCAAAGTGGCTAATATTATAAGGTAACCTTCCTACATAGCTCATATCGGCAGAATGATATATCTCAGTTCGCTTGTCACTCCAGAACACAACCACAAATTTACCTGAAGCAGATATTGATATCCATTTTGGTTTTGTTGTGCCAATATTTAATACCGGTGATTTTTTATTCTTTTTAATCTGATAACTGTATACCTCATAATTTTTTCCAGATTTGGATAAGAAAGCAATCTTAGAACCATCAATTGCAAGATTGCCTTCCCAAACCATGGATAAGGCATATTTTTTATCTTCATATTCTGTAAATTGTCGAATTAAACTGTGTTCTTTTGAATAGATATTATATTTAAAAAATTTATTACCTTTGGTATAAAGCAAATAGTTTGCATTCACAGGTGACCAACGAATTTCATTAGGCCGAAAACCTAAAGCAAATTTAACCTTATATGTCGCGCCATCTAATATTAAATACTTAGACGTAGAATTGTTATATATCAACAATAAGCTTGAATTTGAGTTCCAAGCTTGATCTTTTGAATAATGGTGTCTTGCCTCGTCTCCCCATTCTATTCCAGCTTGATAGGTATAGGGTTCACCTGTTATTCTAGTGATTTTTGTTCCAAATGCTGGATCAATATAGCTTTGTAAGTATTTGGGTTTAGAGATCTGTGTTTCATTAAGAATGACATTGCTATCTTTAAAGACAGCAAAGGCTGGGAATTGAATAAAAAACAAACTTATTATAACTAGTAATAGACTCGATTTTCTGTCCATGCTTATTCTCCTTCCAGCTAGATTATTATCGAATATATACATGATTCCAAATAAATAACCAAGAATAAAAGCCCATTATTTTCAATAGTTGCCTACTGAATCACAAAATCAGTCTATCTCCAACTGAATTATTTCATCCATGTGGTCTAAACCTGCTTTCTTATGTGTAATAAGTAAAATACTGGTGCTTGATTTAAATGCAAGAATAGCATCGAGCATTTTTTTCTCGGTATCCGTATCCAAACCCTCACCTGGTTCATCTAAAATCAAAATGGGCGCGTCTTTCAATAAAGCTCTAGCAACAGCAATACGTTGTGCCTGTCCACCCGAGAGCTTTAAGCCCGCTTCACCTATCCAGGTATCATAGCCATCAGGTTGCGATGTAATAAACGCATCTATCTGAGCAATACGACAAACCTGTTGCAATGCTTCATCGCTGGCATCTGGGTTTGCCAATAATAAATTACGTTTAATCGTGCTATTAAACAAAAC
>CAYSGK010000017.1:0-18774 GCA_964430395.1 uncultured Methylophaga sp. | reverse complement strand
TACGTGGAATGATGCCTTGGATCCAAAAAATTGTTGATAAAGATAAAAACTAAAGAAGGTTTTATTTATTTCAATAGCTTATCTCCAGGGATGGAGATAACAGATAAGAAAGCCTCAATCTGAGGCTTTTTTTATGTCTATTACTCGGCCAATAATACTTATCATATGCAATGGTTCTTCTATTTCGACCTTGGTATTATCAAAAATAAGTGTCACCTTATCTCGGTCCAATAATAAGCGACATACAACGATAGCATCTTCATATTGAATAACGTAAATATCACCACTGATAATAAACTTTTGGTTAATATCGGCCACTAAATAATCACCTTCGTCGACTGTGGGTGACATATTAGATCCTTGCATTGTGTAGGCTTTATAGTTTTTTATTAACTCAGTATTGTCATTTTTAAGGATCATTTATTTGTCCTCAACAATGCGGTATCGCTCTGACGTGGTTGCTTGATGAATAATAATTTTTACATCTTGTTTATTCCAGCTAAATCTTGCTTTTACTCTTTTCCATGGTGCAGATTCATTTTGCTGTTGTTCTATAAAATAGGCTTTGTCAGGATCGAGTTCCTGGCTACGAATAATAAGTTTTTTATCAACAAACTCCAGTTGAGTTCTGTCCCATGGCCTTGCTAAAGGCTCACCAATAAACAAGCCTTCTCCAGGTTGTTGTACTGATTTCCAGTAGGCTTCGACCAGCGAGTCGCCATATAAATAAGAAGGAATCAGTATCTGCGGGTTCGGAAATTTCTCAATATAACTACAAGGTTCAACAACTGTTCCGTAACTTCCAGTTGCCCCTGCTTCTAACCAGCGAAATGCTTTCATTTGTCCAGCTTGTTCAATTCCTCGGCCTCCACTTGAAGTGAGGTGATCTGCTATAGCGCCTGGTAAATAGTGGTTCGTTTTGATAGCAGGTACATGCGTTAATCCTGTGTGATAAAACATAATATTCTGTTTGTTTTTTATTTGTGTTGATGTTTTATTCCAACGGTCGTCGACATAATGAACTTGAACTCCTTTACGATCACCCCACAAATCTGAAAATTGTTTAAATATGGGCCAGCGGGTGCTGCGAGCACGGTCATGGGTTCTGACCAAATAAGCATCACTAATAGGATATGTAGAATCTGACGCAAGACCTCTATCAATGAGTTCTTTGGCTTGAATAAGTGTTTTTCCACTGAGCATCATACTCAATCTTAGTGGTGGGTTGTTTTGCCACAAGCTGCTCGATTCAGCATTAAAATAGGCGCTATTTGCTGTTTTATGGCAACCGCTAACCTTTTTGGACGGGTGGCTACAATATTTTTTATCAAAGCCCAAAGCAAAAGCGCTCGTAATTGACATGCAGTCAACACGATAGGGCGCATGCCATGCTAAAACAATCAGCTTTATATTTTTGGTTAAATGTGGTGATATTTGGGCGTAAATTGATTCGAATTTTTGTTGGCTGAGCTTATCAGGATCACGAAAAATAGCGACCGGCACTACTTGCTGAGAAGGAATATGACGTTTTTCCGCATAATATTTAGCAATTTGTTGAGAAAATGAATTAAATTCTTTATATAGGAGTAATACATTATGCCCGCTCAATTTAGAAGGTAATTGAACTTCAGGAAGCTGTTTTGCATATGCTGATGAGACAATGACTATTGATAAGGCAAGTATTCCAACAAATCGAATAATCATAAAGCTAACAGACTAATTTAGTAGAGATGTTGTAATTTTTAACATTTTATTTGTTTGAAAAATAAAATGCCAACGCCTTCCACCTTTTTGTCGCCAGAGGATGGCTGCACGAATACCGGCTAATAGGAGTGCACGAACACGGTTTATATTATCCGCTTGCTGTAAAAAACTAGGCTCGCCTTGCACCTGAATGCGTGGATTTAGTTCACTGATAGTACGATGATATATATCAGCTAAACGAGCAATAACCTGAGCGTTGTTGATATCGCCAAAATATTCAATTTGTTGTGGCATTTGTTCAATTTCACGGCTAATTAAATCCATCATGACAGGTTGTTTGGCAAGTTGTCTTTCTAAATGAAGTAAATTAATGGCATAACGCAATAATTGCACATCTTTTTTATCTTTACTTTTTGAAAGTTGACTATTGAGTTGCTTTAATCCAGATTTTAATTGACCAATGTCGCCGTAGACTGCTTCAGTTGTAGGCGCATCAACGGCAAGTAGGCTGTTGAGAGAGGTTTCAAAATCAGCTTGCTCGACCTGACCTGTTTCAGCAATTTGTTGAACTAACGTTATTGCCTGCATTAAGGCTGCGAGTGCAATGATGCGATCACGTTCTCGATTATTAATGCTCATGGATGGATTCCAGGTGCATCCGTACTAACAATTATGCCTCCGCCTAAACAATCATCCTCTTTGTAAAAAACGACAGATTGCCCCGGTGTAACGGCACGTTGTTGCTCTTCAAACACAACGTTGATCTTGCCATCATCATCTTGCGTAATCGTACAGACTTGGTCAGGCTGGCGATAGCGCGTTTTAGCCATTGCCTTGCATGGCAAAGAGGGTGGTTTTCCTGCTACCCATGATAATTGCTGTGCTTTTAATGACTGACTATGCAACCATGGATGATCGCCTTGCACTACGTAGAGAATTTTCTTCTCCATATCTTTGCCAGCAACAAACCACGGTTCTCCAGAACTGTCTTTTCGCCCACCGATACCTAAGCCTTGACGTTGGCCTAGTGTGTAATACATTAAACCTTGATGCTGGCCAATAACTTCGCCTTCAGGCGTTTGCATTTCACCGGGTTGGGCAGGAATATAACGTGCTAAGAATTCACGAAAACGCCGTTCACCAATAAAACAGATACCGGTACTGTCCTTTTTATCGTGTGTAATAAAACCGGCTTGTTCGGCAATGCGGCGTACTTCAGGTTTTGGCAAGTCGCCTAATGGAAAAAGAGTGCGTGATAATTGCTCTTGGCCTAAGGTGTATAAAAGTAACTTTGATCTTTATTGTGATCAAGCCCCTTTAATAGATGAAAGCCATCTTCTCGTTCTTCAACACGGGCATAATGTCCTGTTGCAATCAGATAACCACCTAAGTTCATTGCATGGTCAAGAAAGGCTTTAAATTTAATTTCTCGATTACATAAAATATCAGGGTTAGGCGTGCGGCCAGCACGGTATTCATCAAGAAAATTCTTAAATACAAAATCCCAATATTCCATAGCAAAATTGGCTTCATGGAAGGGGATATTAATTTTATCGGCAACAGAATTAGCATCATCACGATCTTCAGCAATGGTACATTCACTTTCCTCGGCAAAATCAACCCAGTTTTTCATAAACAAGCCTTCAACATCATAATTTTGTTGCTGCAACAATAATGCGGCTACTGATGAATCAACTCCGCCGGAAAGGCCAACTACTATTTTGTTGTTATTTTGCTTAGGCATATTTAATTTTGTAATATTGTTAATGGGTAACGATGTCCTGCATGATAATCATTGAGGCAATCTTTTACTAATGGACCACGATAATCTGCATGTCGTTGTTCTATTTGTTTTTGAGTAAGCCAGATAGCTTGATGTATATCTGGATCTAGGTTTAACGTGGAATCGGCATTTAGAGCGTTGCCAGTAAAACAAAAACGAATAAATGTCTCATTGTTTTCTGGGTGTTGCCAGCGATAAATACCGATTAATGCCGTTGGTTTAAAATGCCACGTTGTTTCTTCTAGTGTTTCACGAATCACCGCTTCGATTAGGCTTTCGCCGGATTCGAGGTGACCTGCGGGTTGATTGAGTGTCATCTTGCCGTCTATTTCTTCCTCGACCATTAGAAAGCGATTGTCGAGTTCGATTATTGCGGCGACGGTTGTGCGTGGAGTCCAAATCATTTGATGATTTTATCATGCCTGAGCGGAGATCAGGAGCTGGAACTTCCTTCCATCTCCCTGATGCAATGTTATCAATGGTCCAATCACCAATTGCATAACGAATCAAACGTAGTGTTGGGTGGCCAATCGCGGCGGTCATACGCCGTACTTGCCTATTTTTACCTTCTGTTATTTTGAGTTCAAGCCATTGAGTAGGAATGGCTTTTCGTTCACGAATAGGGGGAGTGCGCAGCCATATATCAGGAGGCTCAATTAATTTAGCTTTGGCAGCTTTAGTTAAACCATCTCTTAATTCAATACCCTGCCGTAAATTTTCTAAAGCTGAACCAGTTGGAATCTTTTCAACTTGAACCCAGTATGTTTTCTCAAGTTTATACTGAGGATCGCAAATTTGATGCTGTAACCGCCCTGAATCTGTCAATAACACGAGACCTTCACTATCTCTATCAAGGCGACCAGCCGGATAGACATTTTTAATTTGAATATAATCTTTTAATGTATTTCTATTGTCAGCATCTGTGAATTGCGTAAGTACATTATAGGGTTTATTAAAAAGGATGATTTTTGCCATAAGTAATATAAGTCAGGTTTATTTTTAATAATGAGAACTTGTTATTGAAATAATAGCTGGTAACTATGATAATGACACTCTCATTATAAGGAATTAACGGTTTGTATACATCAATACAATTAAAAAAGCTGTCAAAGTCACTTGCCATTCTCATTTTGTTGCTGACATTTCAACAGCATGTTGATGCACAAGAAAACGATTCTGTGTTTCAGATGCCTTTAGAAGAACTTATGCAACAACAGGTTTCTTCTATCACCAAAAAACTGCAAAAAGTGGACGATGTTGCAGCTGCTACTTATGTGATTACAGCTGAAGATATTACTCAGTCAGGTGCAACAAATATTCCTGAAGCATTAAGACTTGCGCCGGGTATTAATGTTGCTGCAATTAATAATAATCGATGGGCTGTGTCTATTCGTGGTTTTAATAGTCGAGCAACAGATAAATTATTGGTACTTATTGATGGCCGTACTCTCTATCCAGCTTTTTTCCCTGGCACCATATGGGAAAATAATGAAATTCCTCTTGAATTAATTGAACGTATAGAAATTATGCGTGGACCTGCAGTTTCTCTTTGGGGGAATAATGCAGTAAATGGTGTAATCAATATTATCACCAAGTCTGCCCATGATACGGTAGGTACAAACATTAGGTTAAAAACTGGCAGTGAACAACGCTTGTTAGCTAATGGCAGTTTCGGCTGGATAGTAGATGATCAAACGAGTATTCGACTACATGCTTATTCAAGAAATACAGATGATTCCAAAGCCGTATTTGATTCAAAAAGTGCTGATAGCTGGCAGTCCCAGAATATTGGTTTCAGATTTGATAAAGAGTTATCTCGCGGGCGAGTATTAGTACAAGGTGGTGCCTTTAATACACATGTAGACGACCGTATTATCGCTCCTCGGTTTGATGGTGCAGTTGATATTCTTACAGGAGGCCGGAAAAGTGATAGTGCACATATGCAAGCTATGTGGGAGCAGCATTCAGATGAAGGAACCATTCATACACTACAAGGATTCGTAGAGTATGTTAGTTCAGATTTAGGTCTAGGAATTAGCAAGCGTAAAACAGTAGATATTGAATATCAACAACAACTTAAGCTATTAGCACGGCATGATTTGATTTGGGGTACTGGTTTCCGTCTATGGAATGACCAAGCCGAATCTACCCCATACATGCAAATGAGTGAATCAAAGAAAACCAGTCATTTAGCGAGTTTTTTTATTCAAGATGATATTAGCTTGATTCCTGATGCATTAGTTTTAACATTAGGATCTAGAGTCGAGCAACGCACTGATATTGACACTGCCTTCTCACCTAATATTCGTTTACTCTGGACACCAAATAAAGAGAATAGTCTATGGGTTGCTGCCTCAAAGGCTGTACGGCAACCTACACGAGCTGAAAGTGATACAAAACTTGTTATAGCACCCGCTTCAAGTGCAACCTCTTTTCTACCTGTTATTAAAGAAAGTAATCAGCCTTTAAAGTCAGAACAATTACAAGCATTTGATTTTGGATGGCGTCGGCAGTGGAAACCTTCTTTAACAACTGATTTAGCGGGATTTATCTACGACTATGATGATTTACGTTCAACCCATACTGTTGCACCAACATCTTCTCCTCCCACATTTATTCCACTTATTGTCTCGAATGCCTTAAATGTTCGAAATTATGGTGCAGAATTAAGTACAAAGTGGGAACCGTCACGAGATTGGCAGTTTACATTCAACTATAGTTGGAAGAAAATAAAGGCGGATTATGATGGTGCAGGCTTATTCACACCATTTGTCGACTCTACACCTAAAAATAGTTTATCACTTCAGTTTTATCATCAAATTAATGCTAGTTGGAAGCTGTCAGGGCTCTTTCGCTATGTTGATAATATTGATGTATTAAGTCCTCTGCGAGATAACGGTAATGCCTATCATGTGCCATCCTATTCAACTCTAGATTTAAAAGTAAACTATCAATTAAGCCCTAATATAAATTTCTCAATCACGGGTAAAAATTTACTAGAAAGTTCTCACAAAGAATTTATTGATGATCTGTTTTCATCACCTGCAGCGGAAATACAGCGTTCTATTTACGTTGGTTTAGAGTGGAATATTAAATGATGATTCCATTATCTTTTAGAAATAGTGGACTATTTTTAATGCTATTTTTGATATTCGCTCCAGTGGTAATGGCTGGTACTAGTAGCAATCAAGAAGCAAAACTAAAAGTCGGTTTTATTTTTAATTTTATAAAATTAACGCTACCAGCAAAACCTATAGCGGATACTTATCATCTTTGTATGGTGGGGAATAGTCCTCTCTATAAGGAGTTAATAGAGCTAAACCGGCAAAGGGCTCATGGGAAATACATTGATGTTATTAGTCTTTCTTCAGGCAGTAACGCCTTGCAATCTTGCGACAGTCTTTTTATTGGAAAGATTGCAAAAAAACGTCAACTTATAACAATAATAGACCATGCAATAAGCCAAAAAGTACTCACAATTAGTGACTCAAAACAGTATTTGGGTCAAGGCGTCATTATAAATCTGAAGCAGTTAGGTGGCAGAATACGGTTTGACGTTAATCTAAAGGTTGCACAACAAAGTCAATTAGCACTTAATGCTAATTTATTACGATTGGCACATAATGTGCTGAAATAAGATTCATTACATTTGGTGCATTCAGACATGAAATGATTAGGCTGTTGTAGTATAGCTGTTTTTTCGTGTTAAACTGCGTTTACATATTCAAGTAGCTTGAAGAAATATATGATAAATGGACTAAAATCAAAATTATCTATCTATAGCAAATTACGTGTCATCATTGTTCGGGTGCTGGTGACTTCTTTTTTGCTTCTGCTTATATTATTATCAGTTCAAAATATCTATAAATCCTATCAAAAAGAACAATCACAAATAGAACTTTTAGCTGAAGTGATAGCTGGCAATATTAATGCTTCATTATTATTTAAGGATGCAGTAACAGCTAAACAGACATTAGCCGTATTATTCTATAGTGATTCACCCATTCAATTTGCATCAGTAGCAGATACAAACCACACTATGTTTGTCACGTATGGTGATAAAAAACAGGCACCTGCGGATTATTGGAACAGCATTGAACATAACCACACAATAATGCTAGGTGAAGATAAAATTGGTGAATTACATATTGTTGCTAGTTTATCTAAAATGTGGAATGGTGTAATCGCAGATCTCTTCACATTATTAGCAGTATTAACGGGTGCATTATTTTTCGCACTATTTTTAGTGCCAGAGTTTGCATCATCTATTGTTGACCCGATCAAAAAACTAGCCGAAACAGCCAGAATTATCACTAAGACGGAAAAATATGGTCTTCGTACTGAAAAATACAGTGATGATGAAGTTGGCGAGTTAACGGATACAGTTAATGAGATGCTGGATTTAATTGAAACACGTGATGGTGAGTTACGTATTGCTGCTACAGCTTTCAATACTCAAGAGGCTATTGTTATCACCGATGCTGAAAACAATATTATTCGAGTCAATCCAGCCTATACTGAAATAACAGGTTATGAACTAGCAGATGTTAAAGGCAAAACACCCTTATCTTTTACCTCGAATATTGAAAATGAAGAGCAATTAAAACAAATAGATAATGAAATTCAGCAAAAAGGTTTTTGGACAGGTGAGCTGATAGGGGTTCACAAAAATAAAACCTATTACCCGGCAGATTACATGATCACTGTTGTGAAGAATAGTGGCAACGAAATAACAAACTATGTAATGACCTTCTCTGATATCAGTGAACGCGTGGCTTCGGAGGAAAAAATTCGCTATTTAGCATTTTATGATTCATTGACACAACTACCGAATCGCCGTTTATTAATCGAAAGGTTAAAAGTGGCGTTAAAAATGAGTGAACGTCATGATTATTTTGGTGCAATTTTCTTTCTTGATTTAGATAAATTTAAAATATTAAATGATTCAAAAGGTCATCATTATGGTGATATGTTATTAACTGAGGTTGCCAAAAGATTATCAGAAATAGTGCGTTCCGTAGATACTGTTGCTAGGCTTGGCGGTGATGAGTTTATAGTAATGCTGGAACGTTTGGATCAAGATGAACGACTTGCGATGGCTGAAGCAAATACCGTAGGAAATAAGATTGTATCTATCTTAAATCAACCTTATATACTGAACGATTTTACCTATAATACATCATCAAGTGTGGGTGTAACATTATTTCACGGCAATGATAATGAGATAGCTACATTGTTATCTCAGGCAGATACAGCAATGTATGCCGCCAAAAATGCCGGTAGGAATACATTACGATTCTTTGGTGTAGATTTGCAAGATGCAATAGAAAAAAGAATTTCAGATGAACAAGCGCTACGGTCGGCTATTGATAAGCAACAATTTGAATTATATTATCAGATCCAAGTTAATAATGAGGGACAAGCTGAAGGAGTTGAAGCATTAATTCGCTGGCATCATCCTAGCAGGGGATTAGTTTCTCCAGCAGAATTTATTCCACTTGCCGAGGAAATTCATATTATTGATGAACTCGGGCTCTGGGTCATTGAAACAGCATGTCAGAAATTGAGTCAATGGGCAGAAATTGATGCAGCGCAACACCTGATACTCTCAATTAACATCAGTACTATACATTTTCAGAAAGATAATTTTGTCAATGAAGTATTACGCATTATAAAAGATTATGAAATTAACCCGCAAAAACTAAATCTTGAACTCACTGAAACGGTAGCATTGGACAATGTGGATGTCGCTATTTTGAAAATGAAACAAATAAAAGCAGCAGGCATTCTGATTTCAATGGATGATTTTGGTACAGGTTATTCTTCACTAAATTACGTTAGTCGTCTACCCGTTGATCTTATTAAAATTGATCGTTCATTTGTTTCTCGTTCAATGAACAGTGAGCATGATAAATTAATTATTAAAATGGTCGTTGCATTAGGACATATGCTCAATATTGGTGTTGTTGCTGAAGGTGTTGAAACAGAGCCACAATTTATCTTGTTGCAAGAGATGGGGTGCGATTATTATCAAGGCTATTATTTTAGCAGCCCCATGCCAGCATTAGAGCTTGAACTAGTCTTGCAGAATAATTATTTATCTCATCTTGAAATAGAGGAGATGAATTTAAATGATTCAGTTACACAGGAACTAAAGCATTAATTGACTCCATATCCGTTATCGTTCAATCTAAATTTCCAACTAGATTCACTAAATGTTAAACTATCGCTCTTTTGGCTTTCTGGAAGCGAATAGTATTAAGCTCGCGCCTAAAGTCATTTGAGTAAATCTTCATAGAAAAAGAGCATACTGTTCTAAGTAATGCCGAGATGGTTACCGTAGGGTAATGCTAATTTGTGCTTTAGTTGTAGCTAAGAAAATAGAGCGGATGATTGTTGTAAAATAAATAGTTTAAGGAAATAAGAATGAAAGTTATAGAAAATGCAGTTGTAGTGATTGATTACACATTAAAAGATAATGATGGTGAAGTGATTGATAGCTCTGAAGGCGCAGGCCCATTAGCCTATTTGCATGGTGCAGGTAATATCATCCCCGGATTAGAAGATGCACTTTTAGGTAAAGAAGCAGGTGATGAAGTACAGGCAAGCATTGAACCAAAAGATGCCTATGGTGAACGTGTTGAAGATATGAAACAAGAAGTACCAAAAGAGTTATTTGGTGGTATTGATAAAATTGAAGTAGGTATGCAATTTCAATCTGAAACAGATGCAGGACCAGTTATGGTAACAGTTGTTGAGATGGGTGATGAAATGATTACTGTTGATGGCAATCATCCATTAGCAGGTGTTCATTTAAACTTTGATGTGACAATTCGTGAAGTGCGCGAAGCAAGCGAAGAAGAGCTTGAGCATGGTCATGTACATGGTGAAGGTGGACATCATCACTAAAAATGAAGGCAACACATAAATTAAAGCCTTTGCTTCGATTAGTCGAAAGGGGAACGGCATTTATATCGAAACCGTTGATAAATGAAGTTAAGCACGATATTGATGCGCTAAATAAACAGTTTTCTATTTTAAACCACCTTCAATTCTCTATTGATAAGGGTGGATTTGTTGTGGCCAATATTAATAATGCGTATGCAAAGGCTAGAATATCAACTTATGCAGGGCAAGTGCTTTCATATCAGCCTCATAGCGAAGCTGAAGACTTAGTTTTTTTAAGTAATAAAGCAAAGTACAAATCAGGTAAAGCTATTCGAGGGGGCGTACCTATTTGCTGGCCTTGGTTTGGTAATGATATATCGGGTTTAGGTCGAGCTTCACATGGTTTTGTGCGCAATCAGCAATGGGAAATAATATCTACGAATCAAGATAGTAATGGTGTTATTAAACTAATATTTGGCCTGAATGCTACAGAATACACTCGCACTATTTGGCCCCATGATTTTGAATTGAGATTGGAAATATCGGTTGGAAAAGATCTTCAATTAAAACTAAACACAAAAAATACAGGCCATACGGAAATGGCAATTACCCAAGCAATACACACTTATTTTAATGTCAGTGATATTGAAAAAACAACTGTGACAGGCCTTGACAGTGTTGAGTACCAAGATAAGTTAAAAGGCTTTTCTAAAGGCACGCAATCAGGAAATGTGCATATTTCGCAAGAAATAGATCGTATTTTCCAGCCTGTTAATGATGATGTGATGATCGTCGATTCTGGTTTTAACCGGACGATCACTCTCTCAGCAACAGGCAGTAAAACAACCGTTATCTGGAATCCTTGGACAACAGCAGTTTCAGATCTGAGCAGCAAACATTATCACCATTTTTTGTGCGTAGAAACGGCTAATGCAGCAAATGATAGTGTTACGCTTTTAGCGGGCGAATCGCACAGTATGTCTGTTGCTTATAGGGTCTGTTGATCTTTCAGAACCACCACTGCTGGAGGCTATTTTCAGTCATAACAGCTGGCTATAAAAGATCAACAGACCCTATTATTAACAGCTAGCCTGGCTGCGTAATTTATCGCGATTAATAACTAACCATTGAATGGCAATGATGGGGATTGCAGACAGTATTTTACCATCAAGTAATAACTGATAAACGTCATCAAACTTGATAGCGGTAACAGAAATATCTTCATCTTCAGAATCAAGGCCATGTAGCCCGCCGATATGAGAGCTATCGACTTTGCCGTAAAACAAGGTCAATAATTCAGACGTGCCGCCCGGAGAGGTAAAGAAATCATTTATTTTGATGAGTTCTTGTATTTCACAGCCTGCCTCTTCAATTGCTTCTCGATGGGCTACTTCTGCTGCTGTTTCGCCAGGCTCAATTGCACCGGCAACAATTTCTAATAACCAAGCCTTTTCGCCTAGTTGTACTGCACCAATGCGGAACTGTTCAATAATCACAACTTCATCACGAATAGGATCATAAAGTAAAACAGCAACACAATTACCGCGATGAAAGAGTTCGCGAGTGATAGGTCTACTCCAGCCCCCTTTGAATAGAGTATGTTTTAACTCAAATTTTTTAATACTAAAAAAGCCTTGATAGAGTGTACTTTCATTGATAATTGTAAATTTTTTGCTCATACAGTTAATGTGCTAAAATTTGAGATGACGCGCTTACTTTTTTTTCAAAGGCCTGATCAATATCGATCCCTTTTAATTTTCGTAATTCAGCAGTAAAATTTGTGCCATCCTTTTCAATATGTTCAATTTTCACCGGTAAATAATTAAGCTCAGGGGCACACCATAATGTTGTTTGGCGTTGTTGTTTTTCATCACGCTTTCGTTTAAGTTTTATTGCTTTCACTTTCCCTAAGGGCGTTGAAATTATTTCTTCGCCTAATATGGCAATATCATAGATCTTGAGTTTGTGTTTGCCAGCAATTGAATAGCTAAGCTGTTTTTTGTTATCGGCTAAATCGGCCATAATTGCAAGTTGGTAGACAAGCTTGTCAAGGGTGTTATCGGTGACATCAAAAGAGTGAGTCTGCTCTTTATTTGCGACATTAACATGCTGCGTTTTCCAATCAAAGATAAAATTGAGGTGTTTTTCTTTTTTGCCACCTGTTTTTGTATATAAATATGACTCGGGACGAATTTCCTTGCCTTTCTGTGTCCAAATACTGGTTTCTGTAATAACATCGGGTTTAAAAAAGGCAAAAACACCTTTTGCTTGGGTTTGAGATGTAAAGCGACGAGATCCATTTTCTGTGGTTGACAACTCGCGTTTTAACTCGCCTGCCGACAGACCATTGAGCATGACTTTATAGTTTGCTGAGAAATCAGGTATAGTTTGCGCGGCAAGCCCTTGAGATAATAAGAACAAGAATAAAATAACGATAACATGATTTTTCATAATGGTCACTTCGTAGTTAATTCACCAATAAGCTTTTTTATAGCAGCAGGGTAGAGCTTATGTTCTTGTTCAAGCACTCTAGCCGCTAGTGTCTCTGCCGTATCATTTTCTAGAACAGGGACTCGTGCTTGTAAGACCACAGGACCATCATCAAGTTCAGCTGTCACGATATGAACACTAGCACCATGTTCTTTTTCACCAGCATCAATCGCACGCTGGTGCGTGTTTAGCCCTTTAAATTTAGGTAATAATGCAGGGTGGATATTGATTAAACTATTTTTAAAATGATGAACAAAATCAGTAGTTAGAATTCGCATAAACCCTGCTAAAACGACTAGATCAGGCTTGAAACTATCAATCTTATCAGCCAAAGCTTCATCAAATGATTCACGTGATTCAAATGATTTATGGTCGAGTACGGCTGTAGTAATACCGGCTTTGTTAGCATAGTCAATGCCTGCGGCATTAGGACGATTACTAATCACTGCTGCAACAGTAACAGGTAATAAGCCCGCTTCAATTGCTTCAATAATCGAAATCATATTGCTACCACGACCTGAAATTAGGATAACAAGTTTTGGTAATGCCATTAGTCGTTAATAATTACGCTAGGAATTGTTTGTTCTGAAGCTTTAATATGACCAATTTGAAAAGCTGTTTCACCCAGATCAGCTAATACTGATAGGGTTTCTACGGCATCTTCTTTAGCAACAACAATAACCATACCTATACCATTATTAAAAGTACGATACATCTCTTCATCGATCACATTTCCTTGCTCTTGCAGCCAATCAAATATAAGTGGACGAGTCCATGATTTGGCATCAATAATCGCATCAACATTATCTGGTAGAACACGAGGAATATTTTCTAATAAGCCACCGCCAGTAATATGAGATAAGGCATGAATATTAATTTTTTCATGGAGTTGAAGCAGGTTCTTAACATAAATTCTTGTTGGAGCTAAAAGATGTTCACCCAATGTACTGCCACCAAATTCACTAGTTAAAGCCTGTCCACTGCGTTCAAGTATTTTACGAATCAATGAGTAGCCATTAGAGTGAGGTCCAGATGATGCCAGTCCAATCAGCACATCTCCGGCTTGCACTTGGCTACCATCGATTACATTGTCTTTTTCAACAACGCCGACACAAAACCCAGCTAAATCGTAATCACCTTCTTCATACATGCTAGGCATTTCTGCTGTTTCACCACCCACTAAGGCGGCACCAGAAAGCATACATCCATCGGCAATGCCTGAAACAACGGATGTGGCTACATCAATATCCAGCTTGCTTGTCGCATAATAATCTAAAAAGAAAAGCGGCTCAGCGCCCAATACAATAATGTCGTTCACGCACATTGCGACTAAATCGATACCGATAGTATTATGAATGCCAGATTCGATAGCTAAACGTAACTTAGTACCCACGCCGTCGGTACCCGAAACTAAAACGGGTTGTTTATAACGGTCTACGGGCAACTCAAACATGCTGCCGAAGCCACCTAAACCAGCCATAACACCAGGGCGACGTGTTTTCTTAGCTAGCGGTTTAATACGGTCAACTAAAGCATTGCCCGCCTCTATATCAACGCCGGCATCACGATAGCTAAGTGATTCATTTGTATGGGTAGTATCTACCATGTGTTTTATTCCTGACTATATACCCCGAAAACAGCATGATAGAATACCACAATGCATAGATTGTTTTTAACACTAATTTTACTGGTAACGGCAAGCAATAGCCTTGCTGCAAACCTTATAGATCTTTATCAGGCGCAACTTCCTGTTATGACACAGGATGAAGATGAGCGTAAAAAGATAACACCAGATATATTAAAAGAAGTGCTACTTAAAATCGTAGGTGATAGTGCGGCATTAAATTCAACAAATTTGTCACCACTTTTAAATCAGTCCAATCAATTTATTCGACAATATCAGTATAATCGGATGAATAAAATAAGTGACGACCTCACCCAACCAGATATATTAGAGCTGAAACTTATATTTAAAGAAGATGAACTTAATCGTTCACTTATCGATTTAGGATTACCTATTTGGGGAAAATCACGACCAGACATATTGTTATGGCTCGCCATTGAAGAGAATAATAAGCGAACTATTATAGGAGAGGATAGTAGAAGTAAACTGCCTCAGACTATAAAGAGTGCGTTGTCTAAAAGAGGCTTACCACTTTTAATGCCACTAATGGATTTGCAAGATCAAATGCAAATGCAAATTGCTGATTTATGGGCAGGTTTCGCCAAACCTATATTAAAAGCATCGCAACGATATAATCCACAAGTTATTGTTGTCGCCCGAGTAGTCATTAGTGAAAAAGGTGCAATGCAGATTAGATGGCAAACAATAAACAAGAATGAAACCGAGCAATGGCAGTCAAGTGGAAATGATGCCTTATTATCTGGTATATCTGAATTAGCAGATCGCACGGCTAGACGATTCACGCAGGTAGAACAAAATCATTACGCGCAACGATATCACTTGCAAATTAGTAATGTAAAAGGGTATGCCGATTACCTTCGTGTTAAAGAATATCTATCAAAATTACACTATATATCTAATGTGCAACTTTCAAACTTAGCAAATAACAATCTTGAATTAAGCATTTTATTATCTTCAGATTTATCGGTATTAAACCAAACCATTGCCATTGGTCACGTGTTAGAAGAAGAGACTAATGCCAACTATCACGCCACAGATATTGTTCATTATAAATTGATATTATGACCCGACACGATATTCCCAATTTACTGTCTATTTTCAGGATTTTATTAATCATTCCCATTGTTTGGATGTTAATATCGCAGCAGTATGGCTACGCACTATCGACCTTTGCTCTGGCAGGGTTTACCGATGGTTTAGATGGTTTCTTAGCAAAACAATATAATTGGCAATCTCGCTTAGGGACAATATTAGATCCTATTGCAGATAAACTGTTATTAGTAGCCAGTTTTGCAACACTTACATGGTTGGGGTTGATCCCATTATGGTTATTACTACTTGTATTAATGCGAGATGTATTTATTGTATCGGGAGGGCTGGCTTATCATTACCTTATTGGCCAGTTTGAATTAACACCTACTTGGAGCAGTAAAATTAATACGGTAGCCCAAATATTATTGATTCTATTAGTTATTTTACAGCAATATGGAATGGGCAAATTACAAACAATAGTAACAGCAGGTATTTGGCTAGTTGCGGCTAGCGTTTTTATTAGCGGAACTGAATATATTTTAATCTGGGGAGCACGTGCATGGCAGCAAAACAGCAAGCAATGACGGATGAACATAAAATTTACCTGACACTTATTGTGCTAGCTTCAGGCTGGTTATTTTATTTACTGTCTCCTATTTTAATGCCTTTTTTTGTGTCCGCATTATTGGCCTATCTTGGCGATCCTATTGTTGATAAATTAGAAGCGAAAAAATTCTCTAGAACAATGTCTGTTTCCATTGTTTTCGGTGTATTGTTATTAATTGGACTGCTACTATTGTTAGTGTTATTGCCCTTGCTAACAGCACAAGTGGCGGCATTAATTGAACGTTTACCTGGCTATCTAGCATTGTTTCAGACAAATATTATTCCATGGCTAGCATCAACAGGATTCCCAGTAGATATTTTTGATATCGACACCATAAAGCAATCTATTATCAACTACTGGGCAGAAGCCGGCCATATTGCCGGAAATATTGTTAAATATATGACGCACTCTGGCGTTGTAGCACTGCAGTGGTTAGCTAATTTAGTGCTTATTCCCGTGCTGACATTTTATTTACTACGCGATTGGGATCTACTGGTCGCACGTTTTAGAGAACTAATTCCACGTAGAAATGCCGATAAAGTCATCGCATTATCACTAGAATGTGACGATATGTTAGCGGCCTTTATTCGTGGCCAACTTATGGTGATGCTGGCACTCGCAGCTATTTATACTATCGGTTTAGCCATCATTGGGCTTGATCTGGCGCTATTGCTAGGGGTTGTTGCTGGCATAGTCAGCTTCGTTCCTTATCTAGGGCTGATCGTTGGTATCGGTTTGGCTGGCTTAGCTGCATTTTTACAATTCCATGAATGGTTTCCTGTGCTTATGGTTGTTGGTGTATTTGGTGTTGCACAAATGATAGAAGGCATGGTGCTAACCCCTCGCTTTGTAGGCGAACGAATTGGCTTGCATCCTGTTGCCGTACTATTTGCTGTTATGGCGGGAGCGCAACTATTTGGCTTCACCGGTATATTATTAGCCTTGCCGGTTGCCGCTGTAGTGATGGTGTTATTACGCCATGCACATCAGCAATATATTGAAAGCCAGCTCTATATCTAATGCAAATACCTTTGCGACTAAGCCTGCAACAGGTTTATAAATTAGATAATTATTACTTCGCCCAAGCTGAGCTAGAGCATGTCACCTCGCGTTTTTGTGAACTAAATAATATTGATTTTTTGTATTTTTGGGGCAATCAATCATCGGGCAAAACGCATCTTTTATTAGCCGTTGCAGAACACTGCCAAAAAGCATCAAAACGGGTATTATATTTACCGTTAGCTGAACTTATTGAAGAAGCAAACCCAGACGTTTTAGAGTCTGTTGAAGGCTTAGATGCACTTTGCATTGATGATTTAGAGGCCATTGCCGGCAAAAAAGAATGGGAAGAAGCACTCTTTCATTGTTTTGATCGTTTGCAACATACGGGTTGTAAACTGCTTATTGCTTCACAATCTAATCCTGCAATGATAAATATTAAATTGCCTGATTTACGCTCACGATTAGCAACAGGTTTAGTGTATCAATTAGACACATTAAATGATGAGCAGAAGAATAAAATGCTTATGTTACAAGCACAATCTCGCGGGCTTAAATTACCAGAAGAAGTCGCCCAATATTTACTACGCCACCATAGCCGTGATACTAATGAACTGATGTCTTTGTTAAAGCAACTAGACAGTGCATCAATGGTTGAAAAACGTCGTTTAACCATCCCTTTTGTACGGCAAACACTCGCCAATGGCTAAGACTACACTGACACTTGTCCTTCCTGGCCTTGCAACTATATTGCAACAAAAAATTAATGCCAATATTTTGCCAAAATCATTAAAAACGATCACCTCAAAAGCACAATTTACCGTAGATGATTCCAATCTAACACGGTTATTATTTAATCTCTTTAGTGATACCGCCCTTGATTCAAGTGACTTGCCTTATACACAATTGTTGAACACTGCTACGCCAATTATATGTGCCACTCCCTGTTATCTGCATGCTGATCGCGATCGTTTATTATTGTTTGCCAACGAACAGACGCTCACAGCACAAGAAGCGAATGAGTTAATTAATGAGCTACAGGAATTGTTCGAAGAATTTAATGCCACATTAATACAACATAAAACGGGCGAAATAATATTACAATTAAAAAGCTTACCTAATGTGCAGTTTTCAGCTTTAGCAGATGTAAATGGCAAAGCAGTGACACATTATTTACCCACTGGTGACGATAAAATTAACTGGGTACGCTTGTGGAGTGAAATTCAAATGAAGCTTTTTGAATCAAACTTTAATCAACAACGTGAATCAGCGGGTAAAATGCCGATAAACAGCCTCTGGTTTTGGGGTATGGGTGAGTTTAGTGCTAAATGCGATTACTGGCAAAACATACAAGGCCATCACCCCATGCTTAAACAATTAGCCAAAGCCACATCAATATCAAAGACCTCAGGGCAACAGTTACATGTGCTCGATGAACTAAACTTAGAAGCAGATTGGCAACAACAATTAGCACAATGGGAAAACGATATCCTTAAACCTGCATTGCAACAATGCCGAAAAGCTAAAATTAGTCAGCTAGTGCTTATTATTCCAGAACATGGTAAATATCTATTAACACCAGTCAGTAGCTGGAAGTTTTGGTGATAATTATGATTATTCCTGGTC
>CAYSGK010000016.1:0-19195 GCA_964430395.1 uncultured Methylophaga sp. | reverse complement strand
GAGATAAATGACTAATTCTGCGACTTTATGCCTAGAATAGTATGGCTTCTTCTCAATCTGTATATTTCAGATCTTTGAACCATTACCAAAAAACATTTCAAATCACTATTTAAAGTATAATCTACTCTTAGTTCAAAAATAACTGAGTCCGCATGTATGTCAAAACAACCCGAACAAATAAATTCTATTTATCAGCAAAATTCACAGCTGCTTAAATTGGCTCAGCATGCAAAACTTATTGAAACGCTAAACCATACTTTACATCAAACCTTACCTTTAGAATTTTCAGCTCATTGCCGTATTGCAAATATAAACAATAAAACACTTATCATTCATACTGACAACGCTTCATTTGCAAGCTTAATTCGTTTCCAAGTGCCTGTACTATGTAATACTTTTTCAACAAAGTTAGATATTCCACTTAATCATATTGAGATAAAAGTTCGACCTAATTCTACCGTTCCTGATCTAGCTAGAACATCTGAAAAGGTTTTACCAAAAACTGCTGCGCTTTCACTTAATCAAACAGCCGAGGTCATTGATAATAAGGATTTAAGTCTCTCTCTTCAAAAATTAGCTAAGCGTTATAAAAGCTAGCTTACTATTGAAGCCGCAGGCCGACTAAAACGAATAGGTGCATCTTTTTCATCTTCAAAATTTACTAATTCCCACGCATCTTCTTGTGCTAATAGTTTTCGCAATAGTTTATTGTTTAATTCATGACCTGATTTATGGCCATTGAATGAACCTATCAAACTATATCCTAATAGATACAAATCTCCGATTGCATCTAGCACTTTGTGACGTACAAACTCATCTTCGTAGCGCAGACCATCTTCATTAACAACCCGATATTCATCCAAGGCAATCGCATTATCTACGCTAGCACCTAGTGCCAAATTATTTTCACGTAACTTTTCAATGTCTTTCATAAAGCCAAAAGTACGGGCACGGCTCACTTCTCGCACAAAAGAAGTCGATGAAAAATCAACTTCAACATGTTGTGAGCGACCAGTAAAAGCCGGATGCGAGAAATCAATAGTGAAGCTTACTTTAAAACCCTCAAATGGCTCAAATTTACACCATTTGTCGCCATCTTCCACCATCACGGGTTGTTTAATTCGAATAAACTTTTTAGCAACGGATTGTTCTTCAATACCTGCAGATTGTATTAAAAACACAAAAGGGCCTGCACTACCATCCATAATTGGAACTTCTGCCGCATTCACATCAATATAAGCGTTATCAATACCTAAACCAGCAAATGCTGAAAGCAAATGCTCAACAGTAGATATTTTTTGACCATTTTCCATTAATATTGTTGATAGGGCGGTCTCACCGACATTTTCTGCCTTAGCTTTTATTTCAACAGCTGGCTCAATGTCAACACGCCTGAAGATAATACCTGTGTTAGGAGACGCAGGTCGTAAAGTGAGATACACAGTGTCACCGCTGTGTAAACCAACACCTGTTGCACGAATTACATTCTTCAATGTTCGTTGCTTTATCACGGCGTACCACCCCTAGTTTCATATTTATAGTCAGTATAATATCACAATTCCAGTCTTTTCAACTACCTGCAATACTCTCGTTTTTAATCTGCCTGTCTACGTAAAAAAGCAGGAATATCTAAATAATCCATATTCACATCTCCATTTACGACATGTTTTTGCTGCGATTGTTCCTCGTTACGCAAAACAGTTGGTTTATCGTAATCGATATCAACTTGTTTTTTTGCGCTAATCATCTCTTGTATTTCGACATCAGGCACAAGCGAAACTGCTGCGATTTTTTCTGCACCCAAGCCTGTTGCTACCACTGTTACACGTAATTCTTCTGTCATTTCTGGATCAATTACAGTACCGACTACAACCGTGGCATCATCCGATGCAAAGTCTTTAATAGTATTGCCGACATCTTCAAACTCTTGAATAGTCATATCTAATCCAGCAGTAATATTGACTAATACACCTCGTGCACCTGATAAATCAACATCTTCTAGCAATGGACTAGATACCGCATGACGTGCAGCTTCTATACCACGGTTTTCACCTGTTGCTTTACCTGTTCCCATCATCGCCATGCCCATTTCTGACATCACTGTACGTACATCAGCGAAATCGACATTAATCATACCTTCACGGGTAATCAATTCTGCAATGCCTTGCACTGCGCCCAATAACACATCATTTGCAGCTTTAAATGCATTAAGTAAGCTCATTTCTTTACCCAAAACCGCAATAAGCTTTTCATTTGGAATAGTAATCAAAGAATCAACATGCTGACCAAGTTCATCTATGCCTGCATTGGCTATTTTTAGACGTTTCACACCTTCAAATGGGAATGGCTTGGTCACTACAGCAACCGTTAAAATACCCATTTCTTTAGCTACTTGCGCTACTACAGGGGCTGCACCTGTACCGGTACCACCGCCCATTCCAGCAGCAATAAATATCATATCCGCACCGCTAATGACTTCCATTATACGTTCACGATCTTCTAAAGCTGCTTGACGTCCTACATCAGGATTAGCTCCTGCACCTAATCCCTTTGTAATATCAGTGCCTAGTTGTAATTGCGTCGTCGCTGAACTTTTTCTTAGCGCCTGCGCATCTGTATTTGCACAAATGAAATCAACGCCCTCAATTTCATTTGATACCATGTGTTCTAATGCATTACCACCACCACCGCCTACACCAATCACTTTAATTACCGCGTTTTGTGTATATGTATCAATTAATTCAAATGTCATTTTATTTTCTCCCTCAGTTTTTACTTTAAATTATTAAATGTTTTATAAATTTTAGAAATTGCCTTGGAACCAACTCTTCATTCGCTCCATCATTACCTTAAACCCACCACCTGTTTTTGTTACTGATTGCCCACTTTCATCTTCTTCATTTCCAAATAGCAACAGCCCCACACCTGTTGCATGTATTGGGTTTTTCACTACATCCACTAAGCCACCTACATGTTGTGGCAAACCTAACCTCACCGGAAGATGAAATACTTCTTCTGCTAATTCAATGACCCCTTCCATTTTGGAGCTACCACCCGTTAACACCACACCTGCTGCCAACATTTCTTCAAAACCACTCCGTCGTAATTCAGCTTGGATCAGCATTAATAGTTCTTCATATCTCGGCTCAACCACTTCAGCCAATGTTTGCCGTGCTAATTTGCGTGACGGTCTATCGCCAACACTTGGCACCTCAATAGTTTCATCTTCACGTGCTAATTGCGTTAACGCACAGGCATATTTAATTTTTATTTCATCGGCATATTGCGTTGGTGTACGTAGTGCCACAGCAATATCATTGGTCACTTGATCACCGGCAATTGGGATAACGGCGGTATGACGAATTGCACCATCAATAAAGACAGCAATATCTGTTGTGCCACCACCAATATCAACCAGGCAAACACCCAGATCTTTTTCATCTTGTTCTAACACCGAATAGCTAGAAGCCATTTGCTCTAAAATAATACCGTCTACCGTTAAACCACAACGTTCTATGCACTTAGTAATATTTTGTGCTGCACTTACTGCCCCAGTAATCAAATGTACTTTAGCTTCGAGACGCACACCTGACATGCCTATTGGTTCTCGAATACCTTCTTGATTATCAATAATATATTCCTGAGGCATGACATGAAGAAGCTGTTGGTCACCTGGAAAATGTACTGCTTTAGCTGCATCAAGCACTCTATCTACATCACCTTGAGCCACCTCTTTATCACGAATAGCTACGGTGCCATGTGAATTTAAGCTGCGTATATGGCTACCTGCAATGCCTGCATAAACAGAATGGATCTGACATCCTGCCATTAATTCAGCTTCTTCTACTGCCCGTTGAATTGATTGCACGGTAGATTCGATATTCACCACCACGCCTTTTTTCATACCACGAGCAGGGTGTGAACCAATACCTATGATCTCTAGTGAATTTTCATTCGGCCCTGCATCAGGAATGGGCGCGGCAACGATAGCGACCACCTTTGAGGTTCCTATATCCAAGCCTACGATTAATTCTTTTTCTATTTTCTTTGTCATTAGACTATTCCGCTAAAATTAGGTTTTTTCCCTTGCTTCCAGATCACCGCAAAGCCATTGGTGTATCGCATATCCATCACTTCAATTTGTGCTTTATATTTTTGTAATTCATTTTGATAAATACGTATAAATCGTGTGAATCGTTTTTCACTATTAGCTCGCCCTAGTACCACTTTAATTCCATTGCTCAGTGTCATCTTCCACGCACGACGTTGGTCCATTTCCAGATGTTTTATAACTAAACCCTGTCGTGCTAATTCATTTGCCATGACTTGGTATCGTTGTACGACGATTTCATGACTGTTCTGAGGGCCATCAAGAACAGCTAAACCTGCTGGGATCTCATTTTTTGTTGTCAAAAATGTTTCCCCTTTATTATTTACTAACCATTTGTCTTTCCACCGCGCTACAGCCACTTGCTCTTCAACGATCAAGTGCAAGCTGTCTGGCCAAACACGTCTAACTTGAATTTGCTTAACCCATGGCAGTTTCTCACCTGCTTCACGTAAACTGGCCACATCTACACTGACAAAACTACCTGTTGCAAAAGGCGTAACCGCTTTCACTAATGACGCTTTATCAACATGAATAAAGTCACCTTCAACTGTGACATGTAAAATAGGCAACACTGAGTTTTGATAGATGTAAGCACCGACAGCTATCACAGCAAGCACCGACAAAATACCAGCAGTGTGTTGCATCAATTTGCTCCACGGAATAGTAATCGTCGGCATAGGTTTACGCGCCTGTTTCCGGCTTGCTCCTCGTTTTGATTTTCTAGCCATTAACGTGTGCCCTCCATGCTTGTTTCCAAGATCTTCAAAACTAAATCAGCAAATGATAAACCGGCCTCTTTCGCAGCCATGGGGACTAAGCTATGATCGGTCATTCCAGGAATACTGTTAGCTTCTAATAAGTAAAATTGGCCTAACTTATCTCGCATAAAATCAACGCGTCCCCAACCCGCCATGCGTAAAGCCTTAAATGCATCCAATGCAATTTGTTGACAATGCAGTTCATCTTGTTCACTCAAACCGCAAGGGCATAAATACTCAGTCGTATCAGATCGATATTTCGCTTCAAAATCATAAAACTCATTCGGTGTTTTAAGTTGAATAGTAGGTAAAGCCGTATCCTTTAATATCGCTACGGTATATTCTTCACCATCAATCCATTGTTCCGCTATCACCTCTGCGTCATATTCTGTCGCTAGTGCTATTGCTTGTGATAGCTCAGAAGCGGAATTCACTTTGCTCATACCGATACTAGAGCCTTCATTAACAGGCTTAATAAAGAGTGGCAAACCTAATCGTGATGCCAATATTTGAGCGTCGGTATCTACTGTAACTTGTTCAAATTGTGCTGTTGGTAGACTTTGTTGCAGCCAAATTTGTTTGCTAATCATTTTATTCATTGATAACACTGCACCGGTCATATCGCTGCCGGTATAAGGGATTGCAAGTGAAGATAAAACGCCTTGAATTTCACCGTCTTCACCACCACGACCATGCAAAACAATAAACGCTCTATCAAACCGCCCATTTCGTAGCTGGCTATTCACATCGTTCGCTGTGTCTACTCTATATGCATTAATATCTTGCGATAACAATGCTTCTAATACCGCTGTTCCGCTAGTAAGAGAAATCTCACGCTCGGCAGATCGTCCGCCCATAAGCACCGCTACTTTGCCAAACTCTTTTGCTGTTAATACAGTGCGAGAAATCATGCTAGCTCACCGACAATATGTACTTCTGGTTGTAATCTCACACCATATTGTTGCTCAATTTTCTGCTGTAATAGAAATATCAATGCTTCAATATCAGCGGCGGTTGCTGTGCCGTCATTAACAATAAAATTGGCATGCTTTTCAGATACGCTTGCACCACCAATTGTCAAACCTTTCAAGCCCATTTCTTCGATTAACCGCCCTGAGAAATCATTTTCTGGGTTACGAAAAACAGAGCCTGCACAAGGTTGATTAGTAGGCTGTGTAATATTGCGTCGTTTTAATAATGCTTTAATATCTGCCCCTTCAACTTCAGCATCACCCTCTTCTAAACTCAACTCAGCTGAAACAAACCATTCACCCTCGGGAATATCTACATGACGATATGACACTGTAAAATCTTCAGGCCCACGTTGGCGTAATACACCTTGACGATCTACTGTAGTTACTGATGAAACCAGTGGCCATGTTTCGCCATCATGCGCACCGGCATTCATTGCTAATGCACCGCCTAATGTGCCGGGGATCCCTGCTAAAAACGAGGCACCTTTCAATCCTGCACGAGCGGCTTGCTTAGCTAATTTGGCACAATACACACCCACTTCAGCATTGAGTTTGTTACCCTCTATTTCTAGTGCATTCAATACACCTGCTGTCGCAATCACCGTACCTGCAAAACCACCATCACGTACTAACAAATTGCTACCTAGTCCTAACCAAAGTACTGGCTCCCCTTCAGCAAGTTGTGACAAGAATACAGCCAAATCTTGTGCACTTGCTGGACGATAGAATTGTTGTGCAATGCCACCCACACGCCATGAAGTATGTTTAGCCAGTGGTTCGTTAATCAGTAATTCACCTTGCAGTTGTTCGAGTAAAGCAATCATGATTTTTGCCCTCCCAATTGCACTTCTAGTTGGCGCGCCATGCTACCGATATCACCCGCACCTAACGTCAGTAACACATCATTGTCACTTAATAACCCCGGCAAAATTTCATAGAGTGCTTGTTCACTTTCAGCGAAAACAGGTTCAACTTGACCACGCAAACGAATTGCTCGACATAAGCTTTTGCTGTCAGCTCCAGCAATTAAGGTCTCTCCTGCTGGATACACTTCTAACATCACTAATACGTCAACCGTAGACAATATCTGTGCGAAGTCCTCAAATAAATCACGCGTTCGACTGTAACGATGTGGCTGAAAAACAACTACTAAACGTCGACCAGCCCAGCTTGCTCTAGTTGCAGCAATAGTGGCTTCAAGCTCGGTAGGATGATGACCATAATCGTCAATTAATAATACTTTTCCTGCATCAATCGCTATGTCACCCATAATGTTAAAGCGACGACCTATGCCTGCAAAATTGTTTAATGCGCGCTGACAAGCTTCAACTGATACACCTAAATTTCTTGCTATAGCTAATGCTGCAGTGGCATTTAGTGCATTATGCTCGCCCGGCATATTAAGCGTAATTTCAAAGTTTTCATTATTAGATTTATCACACATCTTAAAGTGGCTAACACCCTGTGTTTGCTGCAAATCTATTAATTGGAAATCCGCATTATCACCTTTACCATATGTTAGAACTGGACGCGTAACCTCGTTCAAGATCTCATTAATCATTGGATCATCAATACACATTACCGCCATGCCGTAAAAAGGTAAATGATGTAAGAACTCCACAAATGTGGCTTTTAATTTATTAAAGTCGCCTTCGTAAGTGGCCATATGATCTTCATCAATATTGGTCACCACGGCGATCACGGGCTGTAAGTATAAAAATGAGGCATCACTCTCATCAGCTTCGGCAACAAGATATTGACCACTGCCTAAACGAGCATTACTGCCCGCACTATTTAGTCGACCGCCAATAACAAACGTAGGATCTAAGTCACCTTCACTTAATAAGGCTGCCAACAAACTAGTTGTTGTGGTTTTTCCATGCGTTCCTGCTACTGCAATACCGTAGCTAAACCGCATCAACTCCGCTAACATTTCAGCACGTGGAACTACAGGAATACGCAATTCTCTGGCTGCTTGTAGTTCTGGGTTTTCAGCATTAATGGCTGTTGTTACCACCACCACATCCGTATCAGCCAGATGATTTGCATCATGTCCAATCATCACGGTTGCACCCAATTTTCTTAGATGTTGGATCAATGCATTTTCTTTTAAATCTGAGCCGGATATTTGATAGCCTAAGTTCAATAACACTTCGGCGATACCCCCCATGCCCACACCACCAATACCAATAAAGTGGATATGCTTAACGCGACTTTGCATGGCTGATGTCAATTTATCCATGCGCTAACTCCAGACAAATAGATGAAATTTCTTCTGCTGTTCCTATTTTTGCTTGCGTTCGCGCGGCAATCGCCATATTGAGTAATTGCATTCGGTCACTCATGCATTGGTTAATCTTCTCAGCCAATGTTTCTGCTGTTAATGACTTCTCTGGCATCAAATAAGCCGCACCCGCATCAACTAATGCAGCGGCATTACATGTTTGATGATCATCTACCGCATAAGGATAAGGCACCAATAATGAGCCCACGCCAGCTGCTGAAAGTTCAGCAATCGTCAATGCTCCTGCACGGCAAACGACTAAATCTGCCCATGCATATGCTGCGGTCATATCATCAATAAAGGCTGTTATCTCAGCGTTAACATCTGCTTGTTGATAAGCTAATTTACACTCTGTCAAATGGCGATTACCACATTGATGTCTAACTTCAATATCTTGTTTTGAAAGTGCTATTGCTTGTGGAACAAGTTCATTTAATGCTTTTGCACCTAAGCTGCCGCCTAAAATTAATAGACGTATTGGCGTGCTTCGCCCCTCAAATCTTTGTTCTGGGCTAGGTAATGTTTCAATACTCTCTCTAACGGGGTTTCCTACCCACTGGGCATCATTAATATTTACAAAACTATTATCAAAACCTTCTAAAACACGCTTTGCCAACTTTGACAACAAGCGATTAGTTAAACCGGGAATTGCATTTTGCTCATGAATAACTAAAGGTTTTCTCAGCAACCAAGCTGCAAGCCCACCCGGCCCAGATGCAAAGCCTCCCATACCTAGCACCACATCAGGTTGAATACGTCGAATAATTTGCAGCGCTTCAAAGACAGCTTTAACAAGTTTAAACGGTGCCAATAGCCATCCTAACAAGCCATTACCTCGCAAACCTTGTACATGAATATAATGCAGGGGATGACCCGCTTCAGGAACTAATTTAGCCTCAATACCTTTTTCCGTACCTATCCATGCGATCTTCACATTTTGTTTCTGCATAGCCGCCGCTACAGCTAATGCTGGAAACACGTGGCCACCTGTACCGCCTGCCATTATCAATGCTTGGGTTGTCATCGTTTCACCCTCGCTGCTGATTTTTCGGGATAGCGTGTTTCAAGATCAACGCGAAATAATAATGCAATCGCTACGCATACAATTACTAAACTGCTGCCGCCATAACTCATCAATGGCAGGGTTAATCCCTTAGTTGGTAATGCACCCATATTTACACCCATATTTACGCAGGCTTGCAAACCTAACCAAAGACCTATGCCATAAGCTATTTGTGACGCAAATACCTGACCGGCTAATTCTGCTGCACGCCCAATAACAAATGCTCGCCATATAAATAATGAAAATAAAAACAGTACACTCATCGCACCAATCAATCCTAACTCCTCAGCAACAATAGAATATAAAAAGTCTGTATGTGCTTCGGGTAAATAAAATAATTTCTGCATACTGCTTCCCAAACCAACACCCAACCAATCGCCACGTCCAAAGGCAATTAAAGCCTGCGTTAACTGGAAACCACTGCCAAATGGATCCGCCCACGGATCAAGGAACGTCTGTAAACGCTGTAAACGATATGGCGCGAACCATACAAGTAACGAGAATAATCCCGCTAGTATGGCCATTAAAGCTACAAACACATCTAAACGTGCACCACCCAAAAACATCATTGCTAGTACGACAGATAAAATGACTACCACCGATCCCATATCAGGTTGTAGTAAAAGTAATACCGCTGCTACACCTAACAAAAATAGTGGACCCGTTACTTTGAAAAATGATCCACGTAATTGACCATGATGTCGTTGCAAATAGTCAGCGATATAAATAATGGAAAATAATTTAATTAATTCCGCTACTTGCACATTTATCGGTCCAACTGGCAACCAACGCTTACTGCCGTTCACTTCATGGCCGATTGGCGTTAACACTAAAATCAACAAGGCAATGCCCAGCATCAATAAATAAGGTGCATTTTTTTGCCAAAATGACAATCGAACTGAAGCTACAGTCCACGCAAAGCCAATTCCAATTACGGCAAAAATGCATTGTCGATTAAAGTAGTAAAAAGGATGACCCAGTTTGCTCGCAGCGGTACTAATTGAAGCCGATCCGACCATCACAAGACCTAATGCCAATAAACTGGTCACCACAAACAGTAATTTACGATCTATTATAATGGGCGACATCATAAACAATGCTCCCTTACTAGGCTCTCAAATAGTTCGCCACGTTGTGCATAGCCACTAAACATGTCAAAACTTGCACACGCTGGCGAGAGCAATACCTTGTCACCTGCTTGAGCTATCTCTTTCGCTTTCAGTACTGCTTCTTGCAATGACTCAACTCGATACGCTGCTAGCTCTTTTGGCAATGATGCCTCTATCAATTCTGCATCATGTCCTAATAAAATGACTGCTGGTACAGATTGTTGCAATATTGCAGTCAACTCTGAGAAATCCTGATCTTTTCCCTCACCGCCAGCTATCAAAATAATATTGCCAGTATCCGCAAGGCCTTCTATTGCTGCTACGCAGGCTCCAATATTGGTTGCTTTTGAATCATTAAACCAGCGTACCCCATCGTTCTCGCCAACTAAGTGACATCGGTGCGGTAACCCCGAATACTGTTGAAGTGCTGTTAACATGGCTGACATTGGTAAAGCCATTGCACTACCCAAGGCTAAAGCAGCTAATGCATTGGCAATATTATGCTTGCCGATGATTTTTAAACTATCGATTTCTATTAATGGCAGACTTTTTTCTGCTAAGCATTGTTTGCCATCATGGCTAACAACACTAAAATCAGCATTTATACCAAATGTAATTTGATTACGATTTTGTTGTGATAATTGACTCACAAATACATCATCATTATTAAGCACCATTACGCCATCGCCATTAAAAATTCTAGCTTTAGCATTTTGATAATCTTGTTCGCTGTCATAGCGATCCATATGATCCGGACTCACATTAAGCACAACTGAAGCAAAGGCATTCAATGACCTTACCGTCTCTAATTGGAAGCTAGATAGTTCTACTATATAAAAGTCAGGGGCTGGCTCTGTAATTAAATCTAATGTTGGTGTACCTAAATTACCACCCACTTTAATATTTTTTCCTGCTTGCTGTGCCATTTCGCCGAGCAATGTTGTTACTGTGCTTTTACCGTTTGAACCTGTGATTGCAATGATAGGTGCGTTGGCGTAACGTGCAAATAACTCGACATCGCCCACAATTTCAACACCATTTTGTTTTGCTGCCTCAATAGCAGCATCACGTGGATCCACTCCAGGGCTTAATACAATCATGTTAGCTTGTTGCAACCAGCTTGCGTCAAAGCCACCCGTCTTTATCAAAATATCAGGGTATTCTTGTTGCACAATAGACAATGCGGGTGGCTGTTCACGACTATCCATAATTGCAATCATATAGTCTTTTTGGGCTAAAAATCGTAGGCACGACAATCCTGTTTGGCCTAAGCCAACAATGACTATAGATTGTTGTGAGATATTAGCTACCATTGGAATCATCTGATTTTCAAACTCGCCAGACCTACTAGCACTAAGAACACAGTAATAATCCAAAACCGCACGATAATACGAGGTTCTGGCCAGCCTTTTAATTCATAATGATGATGAATGGGCGCCATTAGAAATATCCGTTTACCGCTTAGCTTATATGACGCCACTTGTATAACCACTGACAATGTCTCCATTACAAAAACGCCACCCATGATCAATAGAACAAGCTCTTGTCTCACTAATACGGCAACAGTACCTAAAGCCGCACCTAGTGCTAAGGCACCAATATCACCCATAAACACTTGCGCAGGATAGGTGTTAAACCATAAAAACCCTAAACCCGACCCCACTATCGCAGCACAAAAAATAGTCAATTCACCTGCACCCGCTATATAAGGAATTGATAGGTAACGAGCAAATTCCGCATGCCCCGTGAGATAACTAAACAAACCTAAAGCACCCGCCACCATAACCGTTGGCATAATCGCCAAGCCATCCAGACCATCTGTCAAATTCACCGCATTACTTGTGCCCACAATGACGAGATAGGTGAGCAACAGATACCATGCGCCCATGGGTATAATAATATTTTTGAAAAAAGGAATAATCAATTGCGTTTCTGCCGGCATGGTCGCAGTCATAAATAAAAACCCTGCCGCACCAGCACCAACAACTGACTGCCAAAAATATTTATAGCGGCTTAGCAAGCCTTTTGGATCTTGTCGCACCAACTTAATATAATCATCTATAAAACCAATGATTCCAAAGCTTAGTGTTACCACTAACACTACCCATATATATTTGTTGGACAAATCTGCCCATAGCAAGGTACTTATCGCGATGGCCACTAAAATAAGTGCCCCACCCATTGTTGGCGTTCCCGCTTTGCTCAAATGTGATTGAGGACCATCATCACGCACCACCTGACCAATTTGTTTAAAGCTAAGATGACGGATCATCATTGGCCCAACAATTAGCGCAATACCCAGAGCTGTCATCACACCTAAGATTGATCGCAGTGTTAAGTATTGAAACACGGTAAAACCACTATAAAATTGGCTTAAATATTCACTCAGCATTAGTAACATTAGTGCTCTCCCACTACGGCTAGTGCATCAGCCAACTTATCTAATAGCATAAAACGTGAGCCTTTAATCAAGCAGGTCACGCCTTCTTTTAATTCATTTTGTAATGTAGCTTGTAACTCAGAAATACTTTCAAAATGTTGAGCGCTGCCACCATAGGCCTGACTTGCTTTTTGGCTTTGTTCACCTATCGTCATAAGACGAGAAATACCCGCTTCTTTTGCATCAATACCCATTTGATAATGCACAGCCTCACTATTAGCTCCTAACTCTGCAAAATCACCCAATACCAACCAATGTATGCCGTGAAAAGCAGTGAGTGCTTGTAGCGCTTTTTGATATGAACCCGGGTTCGCGTTATAACTGTCATCTAATAAATGTGATGCATTAACACCTGCGCGAAGTTGTAATCGATGCGGCACGCTAGTCATTGATGACAATCCTTTAACCATTGCTTGCGCTGAAATATCTATGGCTTTAGTTACACTGATTGCAGCTAGCGCATTTGCCACATTATGCCTGCCCGGCAATGGCAAATTAATATGGTGAAATTCAGCATCTAGCTGAACCATAAAATGGCTAACATCGGGATCGACTTGTAAATTTTGGGCAGTGATTTCTGCATCATTTTCTATAGCAAAACTAATCACATGCTTAGCTGATAACGCTGTTTCCCATGCAGGTACAAACGGCATATCATTATTCACCACGGCAACAGCTTGTTTGTCTAAACCCGCATAAATTTCTGCTTTAGCACGGGCGACGCCTTCAATACTGCCAAAGCCTTCTATATGTGCCGCCGCTACATTATTAATAACAGCTACATCAGGTTTTGCCATTGCTACTAAGCGTGCAATTTCACCGGGATGGCTAGCACCCATTTCAATCACAGCATAATCGGTAGTGTCGTTTAGTCGCGTTAAGGTGAGCGGAACTCCCAGCTCATTATTTAGATTACCTTGTGTAGCAATCACTTCGCCACACTGTTTTGTTATGGCTGCCACCATTTCTTTAACGGTTGTTTTACCGTTGCTTCCGGTGATGGCAATGACTTTTGCATGGCTTTGCTCACGCCAAAATGTCGCTATTTGTCCAAATGCCTTGATAACGTCATTGACCACTAATTGCGTTATTTCATCATTTTGTCGTGTTGATACCAACGCGGCACTAGCCCCTGCTTTTCGAGCAGCAGCGAGATACTTATGACCATCAACATGCTCACCTTTTAGTGCTACAAATAAAGTGCCTGGTTCAATTTTTCGACTATCAATGGCTGTGCCTGTTAGCTCACAATCGCTTGCTGGCATTTCACAGCCTAATAATGTTGCAATTTCTGAAAGAAGAATCGCCATCTATTAGGCTCCCACTCTTACGTTGTGAGGCTGTGTATCATTTGCGGCCAGCATTTCAATAACAACATCGGCATCACTAAACGGCTGTTGAACACCTGATATCTCCTGGTACTGTTCATGGCCTTTGCCTGCAATAAGTACAATATCATCTGCTGCTGCATGTGAAACTGCATAAGCAATCGCCTTCTTGCGGTCATGTTCTATATAGACTTTTTCTGGGGCTGAAATGCCCGCTAAAATATTATTCACTATAGCTTCAGGACTTTCACTACGCGGATTATCATCTGTTACCACAACCCTATCGGCATAATGTTCCGCATTGCGACCCATTTCAGGGCGTTTGCCAACATCGCGATCACCGCCACAGCCGAACACACACCATAACTGGCCGTTAGTCGGTAGATGTGCACGTAATGATTTCAGCGCTTGTGTTAACGCATCAGGAGTATGAGCAAAATCTACTACAAGCTGTGCTTGCTGTTGTTGGCCATGCGACTCCATTCGGCCATCAACCGCTTGACACTGTTTGATACCATTAATAATGTCTGAAAATGGAATATTAACGGCATGTAAACTGGCAATTGTTGCTAATAAATTATCAATATTAAAATAACCTAACAGTGAGCTATTAATACTTGCCGAGCCACTATCACTTATCAATTCAAACTGCAGGCCATGTTGCGTTGTTTGGCTTTTTTCGGCATAAAAACTGGCATTAGAGCCTTGGCTGTTGTATGTCAAAACATCGATATTATCATTTGCTGACAAACTTGCTATTATTGTTTGCCCAAATTCATCTGCACTATTTATGACCGCTGTTTTAACGCTAGCAAAGTTAAATAATAGTGCTTTAGCAGCCGCATAATGATCCATCGTTTTATGATAATCAAGATGGTCGCGTGTTAAATTTGTTAATACAGCCACATCAATTGTGATGCTATTTAGGCGGCCTTGTGCCAATGCATGAGATGACGCTTCAATAACGGCATATTTAATGTTTTGTTGGCAAAAATCAGCCAATACACCTTGCAGTGTAATGGGATCGGGTGTTGTCATTCCCGTACTATTTAATGCGTGAACCCGACCTACACCTAACGTGCCTACAACACCACAAGCTAATCCTAATGACTCTATACTTTGTGCAATAAATTGGCTGACCGATGTTTTTCCATTGGTGCCTGTCACGGCGATGACGGTCAAAGCCAAAGAAGGATGGCCATAAAAACGTGCTGCAATCTCACATGCTTTATCCGCCAAGTCTCTAACAGCATAAGCCGCAATATTATTTTTTGCTAAAGCGGAAATCTCATCCGATGTTAAATCCTGTGCTTGCTCATAAAGCACCACTGCCACACCCGCTTGAATAGCCTGTTCTAAATAGGCTAAACGCTGTGTTTCTTTCGCTGCCAGTGATAAGAACAAAAACCCAGATTGAATCTTTCTGCTATCTAAACTAAGACCTGCAATCTCAATATCATCTAACAATGATGGATCGGCTAGCATGCCCGCTAACAAACTTGTTAATGATTGTTTGTTCACTGTAATCATTTATGTGCCACCTGCAGATGCGTTTCTGGCATATTGTCTGGTGCTACATTCAATAAACGCATTGCCCCTGACATGACTTCAGAAAAAACAGGGGCGGCAATCAAACCACCATAATATTTATCACCTTGCGGGTCATCAACCATCACGACCATGGCTAACCGAGGATTGCTCGCAGGAATAATGCCTGCAAACAATGAAAGATAGTGTCCTTCAGCATAACCACCATGACTTGCTTTTTTAACCGTACCCGTTTTACCTGCGACCCTATAGTTTTCAACGGCTGCACGCCGAGCTGTCCCACCCACTTGCACAACCTTTTCCATCATTCTCAGGACATTACTCATTGTTTCACGTGAGAAAACACGCCGCCCTTCGGGTTGTTTATCAAGCCGCAAGAAACTCACAGGTTGAAGAATACCGCCATTAGCTAGCACCATATACGCTCGTGCTATTTGCAAAGTTGAAGCCGCTAAACCATATCCATATGACAATACCGCACGATCAATTTCTCGCCACGTACTTGGATCAGGTAATCGCCCCATTGCTTCGCCGGGGAAATAGGCGCCTGTTGGATCGCCCAAACCAAAGGATGAAAAACCTTGCCATAATTGTTCGGGCTTTAGTGATAAGGCAATTTTACTTGCACCGACATTACTTGATTTCTGGATCAAAGTAGCAAGATTAATCTCTCCGTAATTTCGGAAATCCTTAATCATATGCCCACTCACTTTATAAAAACCTGGGCGGGTATCAACAATGGTTTTTGTAGTGATTTTTCCTGATTTCAAGGCACTAGCTATTGTAAAAGGTTTCACAATTGAACCTGGCTCAAATAAATCAGTAACAGCACGATTACGATAATCACTTATTTTTAACCCACGACGATTATTAGGGTTAAACGAAGGTTGATTGACCATCGCCAATACTTCCCCGGTTCTGACATCTAAAATGACGGCCGAACCTGAACGCGCATGATATTTTTTAACCGTAGCCTTCAAAGATTGATAGCTTAAATATTGCAAACGCAAATCAATACTTAAACGAATATTCTCGCCATCTTTGCTTGCTTTTAGTTGCTCGCCACCACCAACATAGGTGCCGTGACTATCTCGCATCATCCGTTTTAGGCCTGGCACGCCTGATAACACATCATTATAAGTTAACTCTAATCCTTCTTGGCCATTGTCATCAATACTAGTAAAACCTAATAAATGTGATGTCACTTCGCCCACCGGGTAATAACGCTTATACTCACGTTGCAATGCCACGCCATCGATATCAAGGTGTTTTATCTTTGCTGCTAATTCTGGTGTTAACCGACGTTTAATATAAACAAATTCTTTAGTTTTATTGTTATTTATTTTTTTAGTAATAACACGATGTTGAATATTAAGTAGTTTTGCTAATGCTTTTAATTGAGCATCACTACTATCCACCTCTTGTGGATTTAGCCATACTGAATGAACAGGCGTGCTTACCGCTAAAGGTTCACCGTGACGATCTAGAATCATGCCACGGTGTGCAACGACAGGAACTTTACGAATATGTCGTGCATCGCCTTGACTTCGTAAGAAGTCAGTATTGAGTACTTGAATATCGACCAATCGCCAGCCCAAACCTAACACTAAACCAAGAAAAACCAGACGTACTAGATTTAGCCGCCAGCTAGCAATATGATTAACTTTACTACGGCGTGCCATTACTTAATCACCACTGTCATATCTGCTGTCGGCACAATCATATGCAAACGCTTAATGGCTTGCTGTTCAACATGACTAGGGCTTGCCCAGGTACTTTGCTCTAATAATAAACGTCCCCACTCTTCATTAAGCGCATCTCGTTCTTGTTCCAAACTTTGCAACACGATAAACTCTGTTCTTGCAGCATGCTTGCTATAAACAACTGCTACCGCTGATGTCATAACAGCTAACAACACCCAGATTACCGGCATCAAAACACGCAATGACTGTAATTGACTACGCATGTTCATGCCAATTTCTCCACCACACGCAGTACAGCACTGCGCGCTCTAGGGTTGACAGCAAGTTCCGCTTTATCCGCTTTGATCGCTTTGCCTATTAACCGAATACGTGGATTAAGATCTGCCGCTCTAATAGGAAAGTCAGAGGGATAGTCATCCCCAAGTGCTTGATCACGGAAATAACGTTTTACAATTCTATCTTCTAAGGAATGAAAGCTAATAACAGCTAATCGGCCACCGACGGCCAACACCTCCAAAGCCTGTTCCAAACCTGCTTTTAAATCTTCCAACTCATTATTTATATAAATGCGAATCGCTTGAAAAGTACGCGTTGCAGGATGCTTGTTCTTCTCGCGTGATGGGCTTGCCTTATCAACCAATGTCGCTAAATGTTTAGTTGTTGTGATTGGTGACAGTTCGCGTGCTTCAACAATAGCGCGAGCAATGCGTTTACCATATCGCTCTTCACCCAATGTTTTTATGACCGTTTCAATATCGGACATCTCTGCTTTCGCCAACCATTGCGCCGCACTTATACCTACATCGGGGTTCATTCGCATATCTAATGGTCCGTCTTTCTGAAAGCTAAAACCACGTTCAGCCACATCAATCTGGGGCGATGACACGCCGATATCTAACAAAATTCCGTCGACTTTTCCCTGCCATAAACGGGCATTGATCGGAGTTACTAATTCTGCAAATGAACATTGCTCAATACTGAATCGAGGATCTTCTTCAGCAAGTGATTGGCCAGCAGCGATAGCAGCAGGATCTTTATCTAAACCTAAAAGGTGACCTTGGTCTGATAGCTGGGCAAGCACTGCTCGTGCATGACCGCCACGACCAAACGTGCCATCAACGTAAAGACCGTTAGGTTTCACATCAAGGGAGGCAACTGTCTCGGTGAGTAAGACAGGTAAATGTTCAGAAGTGCTCGTCATAATCCGTTCCTAAATGGACAGGTTTTCTAATTCGGTTGGCAATATGCCGTCAAAATTTTCATCCAGACATTCATCCATCAACGTATTCCACGTTTCTTCATCCCACAATTCAAATTTATTGCCTTGACCAATCATCACGGTACTTTTTGTTAAGTTAGCAAATTCACGTAATTTGGCAGGCAATAATATGCGACCGTTATTATCCATTTCACATTCTGTGGCATAACCTAATAACATTCGCTTTAATTTACGCACTTGAGGGTTTAAACTAGGCAGTGCAGATAACTTTTTTTCAAGCTCTTCCCATTCAGGTAAAGGATATAGTTGTAAACAATGATCACTATGATCGATAGTCACCACCAATCGGCCCTCACAACAGACATCAAGATGCTTACGGAATTTGGCAGGAATCGCCATCCGTCCTTTTGCATCCAGATTAAATGTTGCTACGCCTCGAAACACGTGTTGCCCTCTTAAAATATGTGATCCACTTTGATCCACTTTTACCCACTTTCTGACACTATAGAAGTGTACTTAGGGTGTGTCAAGCATCAAAACAAACAAAATGTTCTTTTGTCGTCAATGACTTAGCGTTAATTGATTAATGTGGGTTCGGGGGTGTATTAGCGACTAGAAAAGTCACCTTTCTTATCAAAAAAGTGGCGCTGGAAGTTAA
>CAYSGK010000015.1:0-19581 GCA_964430395.1 uncultured Methylophaga sp. | reverse complement strand
TAGACTAAGCCTGTTCTTTTTTCTGATTATCAATACGTTTTTTATAATCTGGAAAAAGTAATGGTGCCAGTTCATGTAATGCTTTTTCATAAACACGTCGTTTAAAAAACACAATTTCTTTTGCGGGAGCCCAATAATCAACCCAACGCCAATCATCAAACTCAGGTTTGTCATAGCCGTCGAGCTTTACATCGGCCTCGTTACCAATAAAACGTAATAAAAACCAGCGCTGCTTTTGGCCTATGCACATTGGTTTGTTGCCTTGGCGTAAATAGCGTTTAGGCAGTCGGTAACGTAACCAGCCGCTGGTCACACCAATTACTTCAACATGTTCAGGAGCCAAGCCCACTTCCTCCATTAGCTCGCGATAAACAGCCTGCTCCGGCGTTTCTTCAGGTTTTATGCCACCCTGCGGAAATTGCCACGAGTCATGTTGCGCACGTTGCGCCCAAAGCACCTGATTTTGTTGGTTACAGAGAATAATCCCCACATTAGGTCGAAACCCATCTTTATCAATCACAGCCCTTAGTCTCTCGTTAGAAAAAGCATTTCCCTAACGTCATAATTTTTCAATACCCACTAGATTAGACAATGCACTCGCAGTATGCAATCCATTTTGGATTATAATTAGATTTATTTTACTTATCAGACACGTAAATTCTATGGCTTTAGCAATTTTTGATTTAGATAACACCTTAATCGGCGGCGATAGTGATTATTTATGGGGCGAATTTTTAGTTGAGCAAAAAATTGTTGCCGGCAAGGCTTATCAGCAAGCCAACCAAGATTTTTATGAACAATACCTTGCTGGAACAATGGATATTTTCGAATTTCTTGCCTTTCAACTAAAACCACTTGCTGATAACTCAATCGCTGATTTATTGGTATGGCGCAAGCAATATCTGAAAGAAAAAATAGAGCCCATCATCTTAAAGGCTGGCCGAGAATTGATAGCCTATCACCAGAATAGGGGCGACACGACGCTCATTATTACAGCAACAAATAGTTTTATTGCTGCGCCCATTGCTGAAAATCTCGGCATCAGCAATTTTATTGCCACTGAACCAGAAATAGTTGATGGCATTTATACAGGCAAGGTTAGCGGAACGCCATCATATCAATATGGCAAAGTAGAACGCTTAGAGTCATGGTTATATGAGCAGCAACTATCGTTAGTTGGTAGTTATTTTTATAGTGATTCTCATAATGACTTACCCCTGTTAAAGCTTGTTGAAAATCCTGTGGCTGTCGATCCCGATCCTAAATTAAGCGCTATTGCAAAACAACAAGACTGGCAAGTTATCACTTTAAGATAGAGCCTCCGCGCAATAGTCGGTATAATTCATCGTTTATATATTTTAAGATCAGGCCATCAATTATGGAATGGGAAGTTGTTATTGGGTTAGAAATTCACGCCCAACTCGCCACCAAAACTAAGATTTTTTCTAGCGCATCCACTGCTTATGGGGCACAGCCTAATACACAAGCCTGTGCGGTGGATCTAGGTTTACCTGGTGTTTTGCCCGTGCTTAACCAAGAAGCGGTTAAAATGGCCGTTAAGTTTGGTTTAGCTATCGGCGCTGAAATGGCTGAGCGTTCCGTCTTTGCTCGCAAGAACTATTTTTATCCTGATTTACCTAAAGGTTATCAAATTAGTCAATTTGAATTACCCATTGTTGGCAGAGGCGAATTAACCATTGAACTTGAAGATGGCTCTGAGCGAAAAATTGGTGTAACCCGCGCCCATTTAGAAGAAGATGCCGGGAAATCAATTCACGGTCATACTGCTGGAGAAACTGGTGTCGATTTAAATCGCGCTGGCACGCCGTTATTAGAAATAGTGTCAGAACCGGATATGCGCAGCGCAAAAGAAGCTGTTGCCTATATGAAAAAAATTCACACGCTTGTGCAATATCTTGAGATTTGCGATGGCAATATGCAGGAAGGTTCTTTCCGTTGCGACTCTAATGTGTCAGTTCGCCCTAAAGGACAAAAAGAACTCGGTACCCGTGCAGAGCTTAAAAATATTAATTCATTCCGCAACGTTGAACGCGCAATTAATATTGAAATTGAACGCCAAATTGAGTTAATTGAAGATGGTGGCACCGTAGTGCAAGAAACACGCTTGTATGATGCCGATAAAAATGAAACACGCTCAATGCGCAGTAAAGAAGAAGCAAATGATTACCGCTACTTCCCTGATCCCGACTTATTGCCTGTTGTTCTGGAACAAGAAATGATCGCCGAAATGCGAGCAAGCTTACCAGAGTTACCCGATGCAAAACGTGACCGGTTTGTTTCAGAACTAGATTTATCTCGATATGATGCGTCTGTATTAACCAGTAGTCGTGAACTTGCTAACTATTTTGAGGCTGTTTTAGCGGCATCAAACAGCAAAGATCCTAAACTTTGCGCCAACTGGATCATTACACAATTATCAGGCGCATTAAATAAGGCAGGTTTAGAAATTGATGATTCCCCGATCAATGCAAAACAACTAGCCGGTTTATTGATTCGCATCAGTGATAATACAATTTCAGGCAAAATTGCCAAACAAATATTCGATGTTTTATGGAATGGCGAAGGTGATGATGCTGATAGTATTATTGAAGAAAAAGGCTTGAAACAAGTGACTGACTCCGGTGCCATTGAAGCCATTGTTGATGAAGTAATTGCTAATAATGCTGAACAAGCAGCGCAATATCGTGCGGGCAAAGAACAATTACTAGGCTTCTTTGTAGGCCAAGTAATGAAAGCCTCAAAAGGCAAAGCCAACCCTGCACAAGTCAATGAAATTTTAAAAGCTAAACTAGCAGACTAAGTTTTTCAATCACTCATAAAAAAGGCTATGTTCATTTCTGAACACAGCCTTTCTATTTAACTTCTAGCTAGTATTTAGTCACCAGATATCATTGCAGATAATTTGCCTGAAATTAGACCAAATACTGCACCCGCGATAATTGATAAAGAAATCACAACAACCGGATTCGCCGTTGATAATGCAGTAACACTACCACCGCCTGTTAAGGCAAGTGCTGCTGTTAAAGCAAAACCATATACCGCTGCAGGAATTGTTGAAAATACAGGAATCGATGCCAGCATTACCAATACAAATACCATCAAGCCTACAGCAACAGGTGCTGCTAAGCCGCCTAGCGGTAAAACACCTGCTAAGAATAATGCAACTCCCGCTAATACTGCGCCCAAGATACCGCAGATAATGGTACTACGTAAAGCAGCACCATCTCCACCACTGTGGAAGAAAGCCCCCCAAGCAACAAAAATACCCCAGATAACAACGAGGCCTGATAATGGACCAAATGCAAGCCATGTTGCAAGACCACCTAAACCACCAATACTTAACGCTAATGGAAACATAATTTTCTCTCTCTTATTAAAAGTAAATAATTTGTAGGCAAACTCTTCTCGGTTTTCTGCCCAATTTTTCTAAATAACACTTTTGAGAACCAATTCACAAACCTAGACTCAGAGAGTAATGAAACATATTATTATTTGTTTTTCAAGTTTATTATTTTTATCGGTTCCTGTAAAAAAATTGGCGGTCTTGTCCTTAATCCCGTCGCAGCTATGCGCTTCCCCGTTATTTTCAGACTACGCTATCACATAGAGACATACCCCCTAGAATTAGGGTAGAATCATATATAATGTATTTTTATCATCAAAAATTATAACTAGCACTCTATTTACTTTTAAATTGAGCTTCCCATAACGTAAAAGATTAGGTTAATATCACTTCACGTGTTTAACCCAACCTTTAGGCAATATTAAATTATGAAGTTTCAGCAAGAATATTTACCGGCCAAAGCAGCGCTCAGTAAACTGCCTTCAAAATCACCATTACCCGATGCAAACTGGGTGCTTGTATTTACTTCTTCTAGCCGATTGAAAGATCGAGGCTTTACTAAAACACTGCAAAAGCGATACCCAAATGCTGAAATAATTGGCTGTAGTACCTCAGGAGAAATAAATGCTGAAGGTGCGCACGATGATAGTGTACAAATTACCGCTATGCTCTGGGAACGAAGCACCCTTAAATTTTTGGCGAAACCAATCAATACCATGGCGCAATCACACGCATTAGGTGCTCAAATTGCCAGTGAGCTGCAACAGCCCGACCTGAAAGGCGTATTTCTGTTAAGTGATGGTTTAAATATCAATGGTTCAGAGCTTGTGGAAGGTGTACAAGAAGTATTATCGAACATTCCTATTACGGGGGGTCTAGCGGGTGATGGTACAGATTTCAAGCAAACGCTATTACTTCACAATAACCAAGTGCAGGATCGTGTTGTTATTGCCGTAGGTATTTATGGTGAGCATGCAATCGTGACCAGTGGTGAAGATGGTGGTTGGAAACCTTATGGACCTCCACGTAAAGTAACCCGCTCTATTAAAAATGTTGTTTATGAACTTGATAATAAACCTGCTTTGCCCCTATACAAAATGTACATTGGCCAGCATTATGCTGATGGCTTGCCCGCATCAGGGCTAGATTTCCCTTTTGCTATTATGGCTGAAGACAAAAGTGTCACAGTAATAAGAACTGTTGCGGCCGTCAATGCTAGCGATAATAGTATGTCATTTTTTGGTAACGTTGATGAAGGTTCAACCATCCGGTTTCTTAGATCAGATCATGACAAGCTTGTTAATGCGGCGAGTGATGCAGCAAGCCAAGTTCTCAATAAAGGCATAAACCTGAACGATAAAGCACTGGCAATTTGCGTAAGCTGTGTAGGCAGAAAACTAGTTATGAAAGAACAGCTTTCTGATGAAGTATTTGCTGTTCAACGTCTGCTTGGCGTTCAAACTGGTATCACTGGTTTTTATTCTTACGGTGAAATTTGCTCTGGTGATGATGACGGACACAGTGCATTACACAATCAAACAATGACTATAGCGTATTTAAGTGAGCATATGACTTAGTTTTAATCACACTTCGATTAAAATAAAAAATGGCTGATTTTATCAGCCATTTTTATTTTCACCCGTGCCATTTCACTCTACTCACTAGCCAACTCCCTTGCTGCCGCCAGTAAAGCTAACCTTGCAATTACACCGTAAGCATAAAACCGGTTAGGCTCAGTATCTGGCATACCTTGTTTATCAGGCGTATTACATGGCTCTGAAAAGGCTAGCGGCTCAAAATGCATTCCTGGCGCATTTAAGTTTTCATTCACACCTCGGCTTGTGTGTACACGATAAAAGCCTCCAACCACAAAATGATCCATCATATAAACAACAGGTTCGGCCACGGCTTGCTCCTTCCCCAACGTTTCAAAGGTATAAACACCTTCCTGTATAAGCACATTATCAACCACCAATCCTTCCTTAGCTGAAGCCATTTTCGAACGTTGCTTACGATTTAGGCTGATCACATCATCCGCGCTTTTTACCGTCATTATGCCCATTCCATAAGTGCCAGAATCTGCCTTCACAATCACGAAAGGTTCCTTGTCAATACCGTATTCATCATATTTTTTTTGTATTGAGACCAGCATGCTAGCAACGTTGCTTGCTAAACATTCACTGCCGTTTTTATCCTTAAAATCAATTTCACCACATTGAAGTGATAACGGCGAAACAAGCCAAGGGTCAATATCAATTTGTTGCGCAAATTCTTCAGCCACTGTTTGATAATGCGTAAAATGATCAGATTTTTTTCTATCCGACCACCCTGCGACTAATGGCGGTGTAAGCTCTTGCTCCAGGCCTTCTAAAATTGCAGGACGCCCGCCCGATAAATCATTATTTAATAGCACTAAACAAGGTGAAAAATCACCGACTGAAATTCTATCCCCTTTTCTCGATAAAGGCTCTAAACAACATGCTTTCCCAGAAGGTAGATCAATAACCAATGGATCTGTTATATCTTCCCGCAGGCTACCTACCCGCGCTTCTAATCCCGCCAGTTCAAAAATTTGCCGCAGGGTTTCCAGACTTTCTAAATAAAATAAATTACGGGTATGATTCTCAGCCACTATCAATACTTTTCTAGTGCGCGGACAAACACGTTCAACCGCAGCTTGAACCGCTTGAATACATAGTGGCATAAAATCAGGATTAAGATTATTAAAACCTGCTGGGAATAAATTTGTATCTACTGGTGCCAACTTAAATCCGGCATTACGTAAATCTACAGAAGCGTAAATCGGCGCGGGAGTCGCTAACCATTGCTCTCTTAACCATGTCTCCACCTGCATTTGATGTTTAAGCAAATGAGCTTCAAGTCGCAATAAAGGGCCTTTTAAAGCTGTCGTTAAATGAGGAACACCAGAAATCATATTATTTACCAACCTACAACTTAATGAATAAAAAGTAGCGAATACGCTTTAATATCACCATACTACCGCGATTTTCATTGCTTATCACTACTATTGCTTATTTTTCTTTTCGTGACTAAAGTATAATTTTTCTTGTGTTGTTACTAGCCTGATCACAAAAAATGAGGTATCTTCACAGTTGAGGTTATTGTTAAACAACAATCGATAAGGTAATGTTTTAGCGTGAGTAACGAACAAAATGAATTTTCTGGTCTGAAGGTAATGATCATTGACGACAGTAAAACTATCCGCCGCACCGCGGAAACCTTGCTTAAAAAAGCAGGATGCGATGTACTCAGTGCCGAGAATGGCTTTGAAGCATTGCCCATTATTAGTGCTAGCCACCCTGACATTATCTTTGTTGATATCATGATGCCTCGTCTAGACGGCTATCAAACGTGCGCATTAATTAAAAATAACCCACGTTTTCAAGCAATACCCGTTATTATGCTTTCAAGCAAGGATGGTTTATTCGACCGTGCAAAAGGACGTGTTGTAGGTGCGGAGCAATACATTACAAAACCTTTTACAAGAGATGACCTTCTTGGCGCAATCCGTACCTATCGGCTTACATAATTATTAGAGAGTTGAACTAAAAATGGCCTTAATTCTCATCGCAGATGACTCACAAACTGAAATTTATGTTCTCCAAAAAATATTAGAGAAACATAATCACCAGATCATAACCGCTGAAGATGGTCTTCAAGCAATTGAAGTCGCACAAAATGAAAACCCTGATCTCATAATTATGGATGTAGTTATGCCTAATTTGAATGGTTTTCAAGCTACTCGACGATTAAGCAAAGCAGCTGAAACGGCTCATATCCCAATTATTATCGTTTCATCTAAAAATCAAGAAACAGATAAATTATGGGGAATGAGGCAAGGTGCAAAAGGATATTTAGGTAAACCCGTTGCAGAAGTCGATCTTATTGTCGCTATTGATGCTCTGCTTAATGCAGAAGAAGAAGGAGAATCATGAGTAGCATTCATTCTCCAGCAGAAATAGTTTCACTTCTCCGTGATATTCAACAACGCAGTCAGCAGAGTGCAATTCGGCTTGCGGACGAAGATAACTCACTGGGTGCTTGGACTGCCATCGGTTTTCGAATTGAAGATAATAACTACCTCATGCCGCTAAGTGAAACACGTGAAGTTTTCCCCGTTCCCAGTCAAATTAGTCCTGTACCGCGCTCTGAACCATGGGTTTTTGGTATCGCAAATCTTCGTGGAGAACTATTGCCGTTATTTGACCTTAAATATTTTCTTTATGGCCAACAAACAAAATTGAGCAAACAAAGTCGTATTATCGTGAATAATCACTCAACACTCTATTCAGGGTTGCTTATCGATGAAGTGTTTGGTTTAAAACATTTTCAGCATGAACCCGAATACAGCACGTCATCCACGGAAGAAGACAGTGCCATTAAATCGTATCTTCACGGAAGCATCACCCAAGCAGACACGCGTTGGGATGTATTTAGTTTTAACAAACTCACTGCTGATCAGCGTTTTTTAAACGTTGCTCCGTAATTTGATTTTAGGAAATTTATTATGAACCCAAGCAACTCTTTTTTTTCTGTTTTAGTATCAAAAAAGAATCTACTTCCATTTCTTGCCACCATTTTTTTTGCTCTCATCACTTTGGCGGGAATAGGATTGCTGACTACTGGCCTCTACCAACAGTATTATGACAATCCATTACATATTGGTATAGCGACGGCCATCGGCTTGCTAATGACCTTTATTTGTTCTTTGCAATTAGCCCATCGTCCATACAAAGATCTGACAAGTTCACTAATAACAATGCAGGAGCAAAACCGCCATAACCAAGATGCGATTTTACAATTACTTGATGAAATGGGAGACCTTGCTGACGGTGACTTGACTGTAACAGCAACCGTAACCGAAGATATTACCGGAGCCATTGCGGATTCAATAAACTATACTATTGACGCCTTACGTGACTTAGTTGAAAACATCAACTCAACAACGGTACATGTGGCCTCAGCGGCACAAGAAACACAAGCCACAGCCATACATTTAACAGATGCAAGTGAACATCAAGCTCAACAAATTACAGATGTATCAACGGCCATCACAGATATGGCGGGATCGATTGAACAGGTATCTCAAAATGCGGGACAATCATCAGAAGTAGCGAAACAATCGGTGCAACTTGCTGCAGAAGGTAATGATGCTGTTAAAGATGCGATTACAGGTATGGATACCATCCGTGAACATATCCAAGAAACATCAAAACGTATTAAACGACTGGGGGAAAGCTCGCAGGAAATTGGAGATATCGTGGAACTTATCAACGATATCGCAGAGCAAACCAATATCCTTTCACTTAATGCCGCGATCCAAGCGACCATGGCAGGTGAAGCCGGTCGTGGTTTTGCCGTGGTTGCCGATGAGGTTCAACGACTAGCGGAACGTTCTGGTAACGCAACCAAACAGATCGATGCGTTAGTACGTACCATTCAAAGTGATACCAATGAGGCGATTAGCTCTATGGAGAAAAGTACTGCAGGGGTAGTATCGGGAGCAAAATTAACACAAGATGCGGGAGCAGCCCTTGTCCAGATTGAAACAGTATCAAATCAATTAGCTGACTTAATTGACAATATCTCAGAAGCGGCCAAACAACAAGCTCAAGCGGCGGTGAGCACATCAAATAGTATGAATGTAATCCAAGAAATCACCATGCAAACATCGACAGGTACCAATGAAAGTGCTGCTTCTATCGGTCGTTTACTCGACCTTACTAATGATCTTCGTAAATCAGTATCTGGTTTTACATTACCATCATAGAGAATAAGGAATTTAAGTGGAATATATTTTATTTCGTTGTATGCACCTTAGACTTGATCACTGTTTGGGGGTAAAGTAAGCAATGGCACGAACATCAAGTGGTAATTATAATGCGCTTGCTTGGGTACAGGATGAAGTACAGCAATCATTGGCAGATGCATTACAGGCACTAACAACATTTATCGACACACCGGACAATGATTCGGCGATTGAGCAATGCATAACACATATTTACCAAGTCAGCGGTACAATGGAAATGTTAAATTTGCACGGCGCTCACTTATTAGCAGAAGAAATGTTAAGTTCTGCTATTACCGTTCGCGACGAAAAAAACAAAGATCACTCTAGAGTTCAAGACAGTATTCTTAAAGGGCTATTAATTCTGCCGAATTATTTAAAACTACTGGATAATGAACTGCAAGATCACCCTTTGCAACTCATTACCACACTGAATGAGTTACGCAGTGCTCGAGGTGATGATGAATTTGAAACAAGTGAGCTTTTTTCACCTAATTTAGCCGTAGCGTTACCTGAGCATATTGTCCCAAATCCCAGTAAATCATTACCTAAGCTTTCTATTTCCAGCACAAGGTTAAGCCATGCATTTCAGTATTCTTTGCTGAGTTGGTTTAAAGATGATGATATTCTCAGCCTACAAAGAATAGCTAATATTGCACGTTATTTACGGCTTAGCTGTATTCAAGAACGCTCAATCACCTTATGGTGGGCTGCAGAAGGCGTTATCGAAGCTTTACTAGACAAAGGCTTACCTGCTACTCCTCAAATTAAGCTTATGGTGGGTAAATTAAATACGCCGATAAAACTCTTTACTATTGAAGGTGAGCAAGAGTTTATTGCATTATTTCCGTCCGATTTGACACAAGACTTCCTACTAGAAGTTGCCCGCTCAATGAGCACTGGTAAACACATTGTCACATTGAAAGAAACCTTCGATCTTCAGTTCTTTGATCCTCAGCAATCTCAGAAAATTTATAATCTAACTGATCATGCTTTACCTGATGTGCATGCTGAACTGGTAAGCCAGATCCAAGAGATCAAAGAAGAAATAAACCGTTTCCACGAGCAAAATCAAACGCCAGAATCTATTGCTACAATTACAAAACAGCTGAATAATATGGCTGGCACGTTTGAATTGTTAACCGATCGTAGCACAAGTGAATTATTACGAGAACAAGCTCGCCAACTAGATGAGATAATTTCACAACAACAATTACCTGACGACGATAATTTAATGTCATTGGCTGATACTTTGTTAAAGGTTGAATACCAGCTTCAATCTGGTCAAAAAATAGAAGATCAACAGACTATTGAAGAAAATCAACTCCATCAGACAGTCCTAAAAGAATGTCTAAGTGAGCTGATTTTAATCAAAGAGTCCTTTGCTTCATTAGCCAATGAAACAAATATCTCAGAGCCAGTATCAGAAATCTCAAGCCAACTGGAACTCATAGCCGGCAGTCTAACCATACTCAACCTGAATGATGCCGCAACACTTCTTGAAGATACAGCACAGCAATTAACGCAAATGATTGCTAGCAACGAAAAACTTTCAACAGAAAATATTGATTCGTTTGCTGAAATAATTGCCTCTGCTGACCTCTATATGGAAGGAATAAAACAGGGTGGCTCCCAACAAGCAACGTTATTAGAAAATGCTCGAAAAATTCTTAATCAATTTAATTCTACTGATGATACTCTTGATACCGCGCTACTCGAACCCGTTTTTGAGGAGCTCGACGCACCTGAGCTATCAATAGAAACAGCAGAGACAGGTGTGACTCGCTACCTTCGGTCATTGGATAATAAGGCTACGCTCGCTTCTAATGTAGAATCAGGTGTTTCGCGCTACATTAAACTATTGGAACAAGAATCAACTCAAGTCGAAACAGGTGTTGCCCGATATTTGAGAGAACATACTAGTCAACAGGAAACAAATATAGAATCTAAGTCGTCTATACTATCATCTGATGATATTGATTCTGAGCTGGCAGAGGTTTTTGTAGAAGAAGCCGAAGATATATTGGCACAGTTAGCAAACACTGTCCCGCAATGGAAAACAAATCAAGATATTGAAACATTAACAGATATTCGTCGCCATTTTCACACCCTAAAAGGTAGTGGACGCATGGCCAGTGCAGACGTGATTGGTGAACTATCATGGGCAATTGAACATCTACTCAACCAAGTATTAGAAGGCTTTCAACCACTATCGCCTGCCGTAGTAGAACTTGTTGATAATAGCTTCCAATTAATGCCTGAATTAATTGCGCGCTACTCAGCAAAAGAACTAGAAGAAACGGATGCTTCCAAGCTCATTATTGAAAAAGCTACACGGCTTTTAACAGAAGAAAAAACTCAAGAAGAACGAAGCGAAGAAGATGAATTACAGCAAATTTTCTTTAGTGAGGCAACACAACATATCGCTACATTTAACAATGCATTTCAAGATACTGAACTACCTTTCAAACTTAACAAGGACTTACTTCGAGCGGCTCATTCTCTTAAAGGATGCGCTAACATTGCCCAAGTAACATCTGTTGCCGCTGTTGCAACCAAACTAGATCAAACGCTTCGTACACTTCATGAAGAAAACCAACTTTTAGATGAGCAGCAATTTGCATTATTATCCTCCACCGTCGATGGGCTTGATCGCACAATAGCCGCACTAGGAGAAGGGCAAGCAAAAGACATAGCTGATGAGTCAGTCTTGTTAGATAATCTTGAACAACTATTAAACTCGGTAGAAACTAATAATAATGCTACCGAAAAGCAGATCGATCCAGAATTTCTTGCTGTCTATTTAGAAGAAACAGATGAATTATTAGATGTATATTCAGAACAATTACAACAACTTCAAAAACATCCTAATAATACAGACTATCAAAATGCAATTCATCAAACATTAGATTCATTGATAGAAAATGCACAGCATGCCAAATTAAATAACCTGACAGCACTTTATAAGATATTAAATAAGCTAACTTCGAAAGTTAGTGATAATAATGATGCAGTATCAACATTGCTTGAACTAGGCTATGAAGAAGTTAATAATCAAATTGAAGGCTTAATGCAGGGTCAAGTAGCTAATAGCATTGATAGCTATATTCAAGAAGTTGAAGTGGCTCTAAGTTCAGAGCCAGAGCCAGAGCCAATACAGGATGAATCCCCGCCACAAATAGTTGAAGCAGAAATTGAATTATTCACAATTCCGGTGGAAGAGCCTGAATTGCTCGAAGCATTCACTGAAGAATGTGCAGAATTACTAGAATCGAGCGGTAACGCCATTAAAATATGGCAACAGGATGAAAATGACCAAGAAGCGGTTATGCAACTTCAGCGTGATTTGCATACATTAAAAGGTGGATCTCGTTTAACAGGGATCATCCCAATCGCCGATCTTACTCATCAGACAGAATCATTAACTTTCTTAGCAATCGATAATAAATGTGACACTGATGACCGTTTCTTTAATTTATTATTACGCTGCCAAGATCGTTTGGCTGAAATGCAAGAACAGTTAGAAAATCGTACTGATTTCACCTTTGCTCATGACTTAGTAACAGAGATTGCACAATTCTCAAATCAACCTGTTCCTATTCAAACTCGACAGGTTAAACCGTCAACCCAAATTCTGAACAAGCAGACGGATGACAAATCTGATACACCTGTTCAACACGAACAAATTAGGGTGCGCGCTGATTTACTTGATTTTATTTCAAACTTTGCCGGTGAGGTGAATATTTCTCGTGACCGTGTGAGCCAACAAAATACTGCTATCCAGCTACAGTTATCAGAGATGGATGCTACTGTTGAGCGTTTACAGGAACAGTTAAGAAAGCTTGAAATCGAAACCGAAACTCAGATCCTATTCCGCTATGAAGATGAAAAATCTAAACAAGATTCAGAATTTGATCCACTAGAGTTAGATCGTTTCTCTATGATCCAACAACTTTCTCGAAGTTTGACAGAAAGTGTCAGTGATATTAATGAAATAACCTTATCTCTTGATGAGCTTGTACGCGATTCTGATGCGATTCTTTTACAACAATCTCGCTTAAGTACCGATCTGCAGCAGGGTTTGATGAATACCAGATTGCTTCCTTTTGATGGGCTTATTCCACGCTTTGAGCGCATTATCAGACAAGTAAATTCGGAGTTAGGCAAAAAATCTCAACTTTTGGTCCATGGTGCAAATCATGAATTAGACAGAACTATCCTTGATCGTATTGTTGCACCTATTGAGCACATTATTAGAAATGCTATTGCGCATGGTATCGAGCTTCCTAAGGAACGTGTACGCTCAGGCAAAGATGAAACAGGACAGATAACGATATCTATCTTGCGTGAAGGTTCTGAAGTTTTAATTACTTTAGCTGATGATGGCCTTGGTATTGATGTAGAGAAAGTTCGCAAAAAAGCTTTAGCGCAAGGATTGATTAACCCCGATCACATGCCCTCAGATGAAGACCTTATCCAATTAATTTTAACCTCTGGTTTCAGTACTTCTGACGATGTATCACAAATTTCTGGTCGTGGTGTGGGCATGGATGTAGTAAGCAGTGAAATTCGCGCACTCAAAGGCCGTCTATCCATTCAATCTACAGCAGGTCAAGGCACAACCTTTAATATAAGGCTACCCCTTACCTTGTCAATCATGCAGTCATTACTCGTTGGCTGTGGCGATCAAGAATACGCTATTCCTCTAGTCGCTGTACATGCTGGAGACCGTATCTCTGTACAGGCTATTGAAGCACTACTAGATAACGAAGAAAAACCCCAATATGAATTTAACGGTGAGTATTATGATTTTATATCTTTAGCTCACCTACTCAAACAACCACTAGCTTTACCTGATGATCCGAAATTACAATTACCCATTTTGCTTTTCCGCTATGGTGATATGCATATTGCACTACTTGTCGATGTTATCAACAGTAACCGTGAAATTGTATTAAAACCGGTGGGGGAACAATTGGCTCATATCGATGCTATTACCGGCGCAACGATATTAGGTGATGGTGAGGTAGTGTTTATCTTAGATATTCCAACACTTGTTGATACCATGGATGGAAAAGAGTCCCTCGAACAAGAGAGTAAAGTTGAATTACATGCTATCGAAGTTGAGCAGTCAGATAGCAAGAAAGATCGTACACCTATAGCTATGGTTGTCGATGATTCCATTACCATGCGGAAAGCCTCTGGAAACTTATTAAAACGTCATGGTTTTGATGTTATTACAGCACGTGATGGTATTGACGCGGTTGCTCAATTGAATGAACAAGTTCCAGATATCATTCTTTTGGATATTGAAATGCCTAGAATGGATGGATTTGAATTTGCCACTTTAGTGAGAAATATAGAACAATACAAATCACTCCCCATCATTATGATCACTTCCCGTACCGGTGATAAACATCGTGAAAGGGCAATGAATATTGGTGTCAATGCTTATTTAGGTAAGCCCTATCAAGAGATAGAGCTTATGGAAACTATTCAAGCGTTACTAGAACAATAAATTAGGATCATCATAAAATGCCCGAACACTCTACTGACTTCATCCCATGTATGCTGATACCATTACAGCAACATTACTTACTACTACCAAATACAACATTAGCTGAAGTTATCCCAATGCCTGATCTTGATAAAGTCAGTGATAAACCTCAATATTGGGTTGGTCAGTGCCAGTGGCACTCATGGCAAATCCCGGTAATTGATCTCGAAGGCTTGGTTCAAGATCAGCTTTCAAATACTGCTGATGCCAATAAGCTTTGTGTAATTCGAGGTATCAACGATTCAAGTAATATAAATGTGTACGGCCTTCCCTGCTATGGTGTGCCACAACTGATCCATTTAACTGAGTCAGCACTTAAACCTATCGAAGATGCAGATGAATCAGAGTACTTACATAGCCAAATCCAAATCGGTAATAATATTGCCTATATTCCTAACTTAGATAATATAGAAGCGGCACTCAATTAACAGTAAATATAATGTAAAATCCCGTCCCGCTACACTTAAATTCTACAATAAATATCTTATGACCGCACTAAAATGGATACTATGGAGTAGCCTCTATCTATTATATCTAAATCCTACACTTAGCCATGCAACTAATATTAGTAGCACTCTAGCGAAGCAACGTATAACATTTCAACAAGCAAAAAAAGCATTGGAAACGAACCAAATTACGCGTTTCCAAACACTGCAAACACAATTAAATGACTATCCTTTACATCCCTATTTAGAATATTTATATCTTCGGCACCGCTTAAGCCAAACAAAGAATGCAACACTTCTTCAATTTCTAAATAAAAACCAAGGTACTTTTTATGCACAACGGCTCCGCAATGCTTGGTTAGAACGACTTGCTCAAACAAAACAATGGCAACTATTTCTTGATATTTATCGCCCACCGCAATCTGTATCAAGACAATGTCTTCGTTTGCAAGCTCTTATCGCAACAAATCAGCGTACACAAGCACTAAAAGACACGCCTGAATTATGGTTGTCGGCTAAATCTTTACCTTCAGATTGCGATAATGCATTCAAATTCTGGCAAGATAAAGGGCTACTCACTAATGAATTACGACAGCAACGTATTCACCTAGCTTTAAAAGCAAACCAATATTCTTTGGCTCTTTACCTAGCAAAATCATTGCCCGACGCCGTGCAAGCTAAAGCTGAAATATCCGCTTGGCAGAAAATGCATAATGATCCACTTACATCACTACGAGCACTTACATCCTCAGGCTCTAGTTTGCTGAGCCAGAACACCTCCATCTCACGCGATATTATTCAGCATGGTATTGCCCGCCTAGCACGAAAATCAACAAATCAAGCATACAAATACTGGCAACGTATCGCGCCTTCTTATAGCTTTAGTGAACAAGAAAAAAATCATATTCAAAGTACTATTGGCAAGCACGCCGCATTAAATCGTGAAGATAGAACATTAGAATTTTATGGTGATGTTCCCGCTCAACCGTGGCGTGTTCGTGCCGCATTATGGCAACAAGATTGGCTTGCTGTTCAACGTGCTATTGCCACCCTAAATTATGATGATAAACAATCTACCCGCTGGCAATATTGGTTAGGGCGTAGTCAAGAAGAATTAGGTGACAAAGCTGCCGCAGATTCAACCTATCAAGGTATTATTATGCAACGTGATTATTATGCTTTTTTAGCCGCTGATAAACTAAATCTACCCTATCAGATGAACCATAATCCCATTAACTCAACAGAAGCTGGGCTTGATATTATTGCACACCAGCCAGAAATACAACGGCTTAAAGAATTCTATGCACTAAATATGATGCTTGAGGCCCGCAGACAAGCCTATAAACTCAAACAAACACGAACAGCTCGAGAACTTCAACTCATCTCTATATTGACCCACAGGTGGCGCTGGCACAATCAAACGATTGCCCTATTGGGCAAGGCAAAATATTGGGATGCCTTAGATCTACGTTTCCCAATTGTTTATAAATCTGCAGTTTTAAAAGAGGGCAGAAACAATAATATCGATCCCGCATGGCTGTTAGGTGTAATTCGCCAAGAAAGTGCTTTTGATGCCCGTGCCCGTTCACGTGTAGGTGCATCAGGTTTAATGCAACTTATGCCTAAAACAGCTAGTTTAATTGCTAAAATTATTAAACAGCCTTTGAGAAAGCGATCAGAACTTCTAAATTCAAGCAGAAATATCCAACTTGGCAGCGCGTACTTAAGCAAAATGTACAATGAAAATCAATATAACCCCGTGTTAGCAACTGCCTCATATAATGCTGGGCCATATCGAATAAAAACATGGTTACCAAAGAAACAACTGGCTGCCGATATTTGGATTGAAAATATTCCCTTTAATGAAACCCGGAAATATACAAGCAATGTACTTAGTTATGCCGCTATTTTTGAACATCAGCTCAAACGTCCTATTACACCACTGCATAAGCGCATGCCTGCAATAAATCCTAAAAATCCTTAAACTTAGAAACCTTAGTTGATCGCGAAAAAGGTTTCTAGGTTAAACTACTCAATATGGAAATATATCTTGTCGGCGGTGGAGTTCGTGATCACCTACTTGGTTTAGCGATTAAAGATCGAGATTGGGTCGTGGTTGGCAGTTCACCAGAAGAAATGTTAGCGCAAGGCTATCAACCAGTAGGCAAAGACTTCCCCGTCTTTCTACACCCTAAAACACATGAAGAATATGCCCTTGCTCGCACAGAGCGTAAATCCGGAAAAGGTTACAAAGGCTTTACTGTTTATGCCGCAGCCAATGTAACCCTAGAACAGGATCTAGAACGCCGTGATCTCACTATCAATGCAATAGCCCAAGCCGAAGATGGTACCTTAATCGATCCCTTTAATGGACAACAAGATCTCAAAGATAAAATTCTACGGCATGTTTCTCCCGCATTTATTGAAGATCCCGTTCGCGTATTACGCATTGCCCGTTTTGCCGCTCGCTTTGGTTTCACGATTGCTGATGAAACTAAACAACTTATCCAACAAATGGTGGCAAACAAAGAACTAACTCACCTTGTTCCAGAACGCGTTTGGCAAGAACTAGCCAAAGCATTAGCTACTGAACAGCCTTCACTATTTTTTATGGCACTTCGTGATACAGGTGCATTAAAGACATTATTTCCTGATATTGATCGTCTTTTTGGTGTGCCTCAAGTGAAAAAGTGGCACCCTGAGGTTGATACTGGCATTCATGTGATGATGGTTATTGACCAAGCAGCAAGACTCAGTAGTGATATTGCAGTCCGATTTGCTGCGCTTTGCCATGATCTAGGAAAAGGTACAACACCTACAGATATTCTACCTCACCATTATGGACATGAGGGGCGCAGTATCGACTTAACAAAAGCGCTTTGCAAACGGCTTCGCATACCTACAGATATCACAATCTTAGCACTCAAAGTAGCCGAATATCACACCCATGTACATCGACTTTTTGAACTAAAGCCAAAGACTATATTAAACGTTATCGAATCACTCGACTCTTTTCGCAACCCCAAACGATTCGAGCAATATTTATTGACGGCTGAAGCCGATAGTCGTGGTCGAACGGGTTATGAAGAACTTGATGTGCCGACCGTGGTAGCCTTTAAAGAGTGCTTTGAAATCGTAAAGAAAATTACTGCAAAGCAGTTTATAGAACAAGGCCTAGAAGGAGTGGCAATAGCAGAAGCGATACGCAAGTCACGTATTACTGCAATTAAACAATATATGACAACAAAATAGTCTATTTTAACTTATACTACCGTACCGTATAATCGCACAATCTAAACCGAATTAGGAATATGTCATGAGTGAATCCATCTCAGCTAACTGGGCCAGCGTTAATGCTGCATGCCAACCTTTAGTTGATAATTTAATTGAAAATGCACAAGCACTTCAGCTTGAAATTAGCGCGCTAAGCAATGGTACACGTATTATTGATGCCGGCATCAAATGCACCGGTGGCCTAGAAGCTGGCCGCCTAATCGGTGAAATATGTATGGGCGGTTTAGGCACGGCAACATTAGGAACAAACAGTGGCTTTGATAACTGGCCTTGGTCAGTCAATGTTCACGCAAAAACCCCCGTATTAAGCTGTTTAGGTAGTCAATACGCAGGTTGGAGCTTATCTCATGAGAAATTCTTTGCACTAGGATCAGGCCCTGGTCGTGCGCTTGCAGGCAAAGAAGAAGTATTAAAAGAGTTCGGCTACAAAGACGAAGCCGATAAAACGGTTATCGTATTAGAAACAGATAAATTACCACCGGTTGAAGTCGCAGAAAAAGTAGCTAAAGACTGTAATATCAAAGCTGAAAACTTAACGTTCATCTTAACACCGACATCAAGTCTAGCTGGCGTAATGCAAATTGCGATTCGTGTATTAGAAGTCGCCATGCACAAAGCACATACCCTGCATTTTCCTATGGATAAAATCATTGATGGTTTTGGTGTAACCCCAGTTTCACCACCAGGTGGTGATTTTATGACCGGTATGGGCCGCACAAATGACGCCATTCTTTATGGTGGCATGGTGCATCTATTTGTTGATGCCACTGATGACGAAGCGCAGGACTTAGCTGAAAAACTACCCAGCAACACCTCGTCTGATTACGGTCGCCCTTTCGGTGAAATATTTAAATCATACGACTTCGACTTCTTTAAAATTGACCCAATGTTATTTAGCCCTGCTAAAGTAACAGTGACTAATACCAATACAGGTAAAAGCTTTACTGCTGGAGAGTTAAATAAAGAATTATTGACTACTTCGTTTAAGCTTTAAACTATTACCTGATATGAAACGAAATAGAAAATGCTGTTTGGTGCATTAATCAAGATTCCTGAATGCCCTCACCTAAAATAGTTATTTTCAACGATACCCACGGCTGGCATAGCGAGC
>CAYSGK010000014.1:0-19689 GCA_964430395.1 uncultured Methylophaga sp. | reverse complement strand
TTTATGCCTAGAATATAATGGCTTCTTCTCTTGCTGAAACCTGCATCTTCAAGTATTTTGGGTATATCTATTCCTTATACGTTTTTTTGGCTTATTACAAACGCAGAAAGCCCGTTAAATCTATTGCTGTAATACTTGCCTGTTCAGCAGCATATAGCTTGTCTTGTTGGGTGTTATAGCCCCAGTTAGCGAAAAATAATTGCACATCATTTAATTGCTTATCATCGATAACGTTAACCAGTGTCGGCAAGCGATCTTCGACAAATAAGATAGTTTGTCCACCGTGTTTTACTAGTAAATCGCTGAGAATTTGGGGTTTGCTCATTTTACGGTCAAGGCCAAAAATACGATCGGCGGGAAAAACAATATTATTGGCTTTCAAGATCTGGCTAACAAAACGTTCCTGTTTTGTGGTGATGATGTAACATTGTTCCGGGTTAATTTGTCGGAGCTTGTCGGCCACACCGTCAAAGAGAGGGTTCATCTCAATCCACTCTTCTAGATTGTCGGTAATCCAGTGATCGCGGGTTGCCCCAAATTGCTGCTTGAGTGTTGTGGTAGAAAGCCCTTCTCGCTGGATTATTTCTGCTATTTGAGAGGCAAAATCAGCAAGTAATTTTGAAGGTGATATTCCCTCGTGCAGTAAGCGTATTATTAAAATAGCTTCATAACCTGTCTCCATAACAGGGCGAACCTGACGGAAAAGATCGATTACTTTTTGTGGAGGAAGAGAGGGCATTTTAGGCCAAATTTGATGTGCTACCTTCCAGCCAGTGATGCCCGTTTCTACAGCGCTATCACAAATAACGCCATCAAAGTCTAAGGCGTAGAGCTTGATATTTTCTTCAGTCACTGTGATTGTTGGTATACAAGTTTGCCATTAAACAAAGTATGGCTAACTTGATGGTTAAATAACCAGCCGGCAAAGGGGCTGTTTTTACCCGCACTCACAAACTGTTGGGGATGACATTCATTATGAGCTGCAGGGTTAATTATACAAATGTCTGCCGCGCCGCCGATCTTTAGTTGCCCAGCATCAAGATTAAGTATTTGAGCGGGGTTGCTTGTTAGGTTAGCAATCGCTTGCTTGAGAGATATTTCACCATCATCAACTAGCTTCATAGTGAGTGGCAGGAGTGTTTCTAAACCGGAGATACCGGGTCTTGTTTGAGCAAATGGACCTTGTTTGGCATCGTTATCTAATGGTTGATGATTGGAACAGATAGCACCAATAACACCATCACGTAAGCCTTGTTGAAGCTGGTCACGATCACGGGTGCTACGAAGTGGTGGCATGACATGGCTAAGACTATCGTAATTGCCAATATCATGCTCACTTAAGTGCAAATGATGGGCGCTTACATCGGCTGTTACCTTGAGCCCACGTTGTTGTGCATTGTGAATCATATCGACCGATTTAGCGGCGGATAAGTTATGGAAATGGGCGCGAACACCCGTTTGTTCAATAAGCATTAAATCTCTTGAAACAGCGATGGTTTCTGCAGCTTCAGGGATACCGCCCAGTCCAAGGCGAGCACTGACCATGCCTTCATGCATGCAACCTTGGGCTTGCAGCCATGGGTCGGTGGCATTGATGAATACAGTGAAATCCAATGTGGCGGCATATTCCATCGCTCGCCGAAGCACTAAACTATTTTTTATGGGCGAAAGTCCATTGCTGATGCCGATGCAGCCTGCTTCTTTTAATGCCATCATTTCGCTGAGCAACTCACCTTCAAGTTTTTGAGTGAGTGCGCCAATGGTGTAGACCATGGTTCTGCCTGCTTTTTTTGCTCGATCTTCAATAAGCTCAACGACAGCCGGTGAATCAATGATTGGAGCGGTATTAGGGGGAACGCAGAGCGAAGTGATGCCGCCTTTTGCAGCTGCGCGGGTTTCGCTATCAATGGTGGCCGTGTGTTCTTGGCCGGGTTCTCTTAATCGCGCGCAGAGATCAACTAAGCCGGGGCAGACGATTAAGCCGCTAGCATCAATAATCTCGTCGGCATAAAAGTCATCGTTATGATCTCCGAGAGCAACAATTTTTTCATCCTCGATAAAAACATCAAGGTGTGAGTCAAGATTGCTAAGAGGATCAACAACGCGACCATTTGTTATTTGAAGTTTCATGATGCGTGCTCTTCTGCTTGTGAGCCAAGGCACATCGACATAACGGCCATGCGAACGGCTATCCCATGAGTGACCTGTTCAAGAATAACAGATTGGGAGCCATCAGCTACAGTTGATGCAATTTCAACACCGCGATTAATCGGACCGGGGTGCATAACAATGGCATCAGGCTGAGCAAGTTTGAGTTTGTCTTCAGTTAGGCCAAAACATTGGAAGTATTCACGGGGGCTGGGTAATAAAGCGCCTTCCATGCGCTCATTTTGCAGTCGGAGGGTGATGACAACATCGACATCGCGCAGGCCTTCGTCGATATCATGATAAACATGAACGCCTAAGGTTTGGCAGTCAGAAGGGAGCAATGTTTTTGGGCCAATCACTCTTATTTCACCTACACCTAATGTTGATAGGGCTTGTATTTGGGAGCGCGCTACCCGCGAATGCAAAATATCACCAATAATGGCAACACGGAGATCTTGAAATTCACCTTTGTGGCGACGAATGGTGAACATGTCCAGCATCGCCTGTGTTGGGTGGGCATGGCAGCCGTCGCCAGCATTAATGACGCTAACGTGTGGTGCTACATGCTGTGCTATAAATTCTGCCGCACCACTTTGATTATGGCGAACAACAAACATATCAGTATGCATGGCTTCAAGATTGTGAAGTGTATCTAGCAGGCTTTCACCTTTTGACGTGGCCGAGGTGCTGATATTTAGATTCATTACATCTGCAGATAAGCGTTTAGCGGCCAATTCAAAAGTGGTTCGGGTGCGGGTACTGTTTTCAAAAAACAGATTCATAATCGTTTTGCCGCGTAGCAAGGGGACTTTGTTGACTTGTCGGCTGCTAATGCTAGAGAACTGCTCAGCACGATCCATGATCTCGGTTAGCAGAGGGCGCTTAAGACCTTCTATAGTTAGGAAATGACGTAGTTGACCGCTATCGGTAAGCTGGTTATTGGTCATTAGATCGTAATTCTAGTTGCAAGCCCGAGTCACCATTACTCAATTTTATATGTTGGTCATCAGTCAAATTGATGGATTGACCTATTATATCAGCTCGGATGGGTAGTTCGCGACCTGAGCGTTCAATAAGCACGGCATAGCTGACACTGGCGGGGCGTCCATAGTCAAAAATCTCATTGAGTGCGGCGCGCGCAGTGCGACCACTGTGAAGTACATCATCGACTAAAAGTAAGTGCCGGTCATCAATACTAAAAGGCAGATCGGAAGGAGCAACCTGCGGATGCATACCTATGCGGGTGAAATCATCGCGGTAATAAGCGATATTTAATGTGCCCAATGTGCCATCAAAAAAATCTTCTCCCAATAGTTCGGCAAGCGCTTTGGCAACCCAAACCCCACCAGTGTGAATTCCAATCAGCAAGATATTTTTATCGCCTAACTGATGGCGTATATCATTGGCCATAGAGGTTAATAATGTGTCGATATTTGAGAGTGAAGTTGTCATTTCGGATGCTCATTTAACCATGATTGAAGAATTAATTGTGCTGAGATGCGATCAACATCATCTCGGTTTTTTGATTGTAGTTTACTGCGAACACCTAATTGTTCAAGTGCCTCAAACGTACTTAATCGTTCATCTTGCCATTCTACCGCGATTTGAAAGCGGCCATTTAAACGGCGGCCAAATTTGCGGGCCGCTGCCGTCATTTTTTGTTCTGTTCCGTCCATATTAAGAGGAAGACCGACGATAAGCAATTCGGGTTGCCATTCCGTTAATAACGCTTCAATATCATCCCAGTTGGGAATGCCATCCTGTGCTTTAATGACGGTAAGGGGGCTTGCCGTTTGCGTAAGCTCTTGGCCAACAGCGACACCGATATTTTTTAAGCCATAATCAAAGCCTAGCAAGGTTCGAGTCATGCGTGGCCTACGGTATCTGAAATTAGATTAATATCAATACCCAATAATTCGGCAGCAGCATGCCAGCATTTATCGCTAGGCGTGTTAAATAAAACATCATTATCGGCAGCGGTCGTTAGCCAACTATTATCAATAATTTCTTGTTCAAGTTGACCTGCCCCCCAGCCAGAATAGCCTAGGGCAATTAAGCTGTGCGCTGGTGAACGCTCTGTGCCAAGAATTTTAAGAAGATCGGTCGATGCGCAAAGGTAAATATCTCCAGCAATTTGGCTACTTATTTCGGTATTGCTGGGAGAGTCATGGAGAATAATGCCTTGGTTTTGTTGCATAGGCCCACCGAGCAAAATGGGCGTTGAAGCGGTATTTGGAGCGGCATTTTCGATATTAACTTGTGTTAACAATTCATCCAGCATGATGTCAGCAGGTTGGTTGATAACAAGCCCCATCGCCCCTTTATCATCGTGTTCACATAAATAAATAACGGAATGATGAAAATAGGAACCATTTAATGCTGGTGTGGCAATTAAAAAATGACCTTTTAAAGATATTGTCATTTAACGACGTTTCCTTGTTAAAAGAAGTTTAGCCCGACTTCGAATAAACGTTCAACTTCAGGAATATAGCGTTTATTTATCACAAATAAAATAACATGATCTTCAGTTTGTATGACGGTATCGTGGTGAGTAATGATCACTTCGTCACCGCGAACGAGAGCACCAATAGTGGTGCCTGGCGGAAGATCTATTTCATCAATTCGCCTATCGACAACAAGTGAAGATTTTTTATCGCCATGTGCTACAGCTTCTAGTGCTTCAGCGGCCCCACGGCGTAAAGAATGAACGGCCACAATATCGCCGCGACGAATGTGTGCCAGCAAGCTGCCGATAGTGGCCTGTTGAGGCGATAAGGCAATATCAATATTACTGCTTTCAATTAAATCAACATAGGCAGCACGGTTGATCAGAGACAAAACCTTTCGTGCTCCCAATCGCTTTGCTAGCATAGCAGATAAAATATTGGCTTCATCATCATTGGTCAGCGCACAGAATAAATCAATACCATCAATATCTTCTTCTTGAAGTAGCTCCTCATTAGCAACATCACCATGTAATGCAATAGTATTCACTAGTTCTTCAGATAGAAATCTGGCGCGCTCTTCGTCTGCTTCAATGAGTTTTACTTGGTATTTTTCGTCTAATGCTTTGGCAACGCGCATACCAATTTGGCCGCCACCAGCAAGCATAATGCGTTTGTAGGGTTTATCTAACCTTCGTAGTTCAGCCATTACCGATAAAATATCTTTACTAGCGGCAATAAAAAACACTTCATCGCCTGCTTCAATAATGGTACTGGCTTTAGGGAAAATTGGACTACCGTTTCGAAAGATCGCGGCTACCCGGGTTTGTGTTTTGGGAATATGTGTTCGTAGTTCAGATAAAGGATAGCCAACCAATGGACCGCCATGAAAGGCTTTAACGGCAACTAACTGCACTTTTCCTCCTGCAAAATCAAGAACTTGCAATGCGTTGGGGTGTCGAACTAAGCGTTCAATGTAATCTGTTACTAGTTGCTCTGGGCTAATAAGCATATCGACGGCAAGTGCGTCATTATTAAAAAGTTCGGGTTTTAATAGATATTCATTGCTACGAATACGGGCTATTTTAGTAGGTGTGTGGTAGAGAGCATGACAAATGTGGCAAGCAACGATGTTAGTTTCATCGTTATTGGTTACGGCAAGGATTAGATCGGCATCTTCAGCCCCTGCTCTAGCTAATACATTAGGATGTGAAGCATGGCCTTGAACGGTTCGAATGTCATAGTGGTCTTGTAGTGCTTGCAATAGATCGTTATTTTCATCTACAACAGTAATATCATCGTCTTCACGGGCAAGAGTGGCTGCAACAGACGAGCCCACTTGACCTGCTCCTAAAATAAGAATTTGCATAATATTAAATTGCCCTTTTACTAAACCTGTTTGGCGTCAATGTCTAAAGTGCGTAGCTTGCGGTAGAGGTGAGTGCGCTCCATTCCTGCAAGTTTTGCTGCTTTACCTACGTTACCATCGGTTTGTTTTAATTTAAGAAGTAGGTAAATACGCTCAAACTGCTCCCTAGACTCGCGTAAAGGTAAATCATAATTAATCATATTATCGATGGCTTCAGAGTTTGTATTTGTTTCTGTTTTTAAGGCTTCTTCAACGGCTTCAACATCAATTTCTTCAGAATCTCCTAAAATTAATAAACGCTGAATCACATTTTTCAATTCTAAGATATTTCCTTGCCATGGATGGTTGCGAAGCCGGTTCTGAGCGGCAACAGTGAAATGGCGATAGGGAAGCCGGCCTTGTGCGGTTTGTTCGTCAACAAAGTAATGCACTAAATCAGGCACGTCTTCAATATGATTTCTGAGCGCGGGAATAGAAAGCGTAATACTATTGATTTGATAGAGCAGACCTTCAAGAAACTCGCCTTGATTAATTGCATTTTCGAGGGAGAATTGAGTAGCGCAAATTAATTGGCAATTGGTAAGTTTCTGCTTATCAATCAGGTGAGATAACAATGCTTGCGCATTGCTAGGCAATAGGGCTATATCATTAATAAAAAGACAATTATTTTCAGCGAGAGCAGTCAGTTTGCCACTATCCGTTGGAAAACTTTCTGGGGTGAGCTCAATCAAGTTGTTGGCAGAGTAGGCGCCTAACTGATGTAAATAGCGAGCAAAACAGTGTTTACCAACCCCGCCTTCGCCTTGTAACAAAATCGGCATATCATGTTTAGCAACACGCTGAGATTGTTCTCGCAATAGTGATATTTGCGTGCTTTTCCCTACAGGCTCGATAACTTGTTTTTGTTCAATAATCGTTTGTTTCTCATGTTTTTCTAATGCTGACTCAATGCTGCGTAATAGCTTGGCTATAGAGACCGGTTTTTCAATAAAGTCAGCGGCACCTAAGCGCGTGGCTTCGATGGCCGTTTCAATCGTGCCGTGACCAGACATCATGATAATGGTTATGCTAGCATCAAGTTGTTTAAATTCTTTTAACAGACTAATGCCATCAATATCAGGCATCCAAATATCTAATAAAATAAGATCCGGCTTTTGAGTAGAAAAAGCTGCGCGCGCGTCTGCACCATTAGCTGCGGAAGTTGCTTGATAGCCTTCATCATTGAGAATATCTTTAATGAGATCACAAATGTCAGGCTCGTCATCAACAATTAAAATGGAAAGTGATTTATCGTTCATGTTTCGGATGTACCTTTTATCTCTAATTCTAATGGCAAGTGCATGACAATGCTGGCACCACCGGCATTATTATTCTCTGCCCATACATGCCCATGATGCTCTTCAATTATTTTTTTAACAATAGCCAAACCTAAGCCGGTTCCCTTCTGCTTATTCGTCGCATAAGGTTCGAAGATGGAATTAATTTTTTTATCTGGGATCCCAGGGCCATGATCGCGAATAATTATTTCTAAAAGGGTGTGCCCATCCTGCGTAAGGGGGCGATAACTTAAAATAATATCAACTTGCATATCGGCATCTTCACTTGCTTCAATAGCATTTTTAAGCAGGTTGTGTAGCACCTGTCTAAAACGGTTTGCATCAAGATTTAACGCTATATTTTGGGGGCTATTCAACAAGGTAAATTGATGCTGGGGATTGCTTTGATAAAGTGTAAGCACATCACGAATCAATTCGCCAATATCCTGTTGACTCAATGTAAGGCCAGGGTTGCGGGCGTAATCAGAGAAGTCGTTCACCATACCTTTCATTGCTTCGACTTGTTGAACAATAGTGCTTGTTAGCTTGGTGAGCGTTTCAGTCTGCTCTGTCGGTAATAGCGGTAAATATTTATGTTGCAAACGCTCGGCGGAGAGTTGAATAGGAGTAAGAGGGTTTTTTATTTCGTGTGCGAGCCGCTTTGCAACCTCACCCCATGCTGCATTACGCTGTGCTTGTAAAAGAGCGGTAACATCATCAAACACAATGACATACCCTGTGTTATCTGGCAGAGGTGTACCGTTACACATTAAGGTTTGCATGCCTTTTTGTTGCTGTATTTCAATTTGTTGTTGCCAGCTCTCTTTTAAGGTGAAGTGTTGTTCTATCACCAACAAAAGCGGGATCAACTTGGAATGATGGGCGCTTAAATGACTCACCATTGCCTCAATATGCTTTTGTAAATCAACACCTAGAATTCTACTGCTGGAAATATTTGCTGTGCGCAGAAAATGTCGGTTATCAATGGTGATAACGCCACTAGATAAGCTGCCAAGTACGGTAGCGAGATGATTGGTTTGCTGTTCTAATTTGCGATGGCTGCTTTGGTTAGAGTTACGCGCATGGGTAAGGCGTTGCGTCATTTGATTAAAGGATCGAACTAAGAATCCAACCTCATCATGACCTTGAGCGGTAAGTTGCATATTATAGTTGCCCGCCGCAACAGCTTGAGTGCCTGCTGCAAGCTCCTGTAAAGGCTCTACGATTCGGCGTGAAATCCAAATAGCAAACCAAATTGAAGCCAAGGTTGTAAGCAATACAATTAGACTGAGGGTAAGGGTAAAGATGGTAATTAGGGGTTTGCGGAGATAGCTTAATTCTTTATAGTTTGTATAGGCCTCGTGCACAGTCTTTCCTAGTGCGCTTAGTCGCTCATTTACCGGAAATATAACCTGTAAAAAACGTGCTTGTTGAGTTGGTGATTTTTTAGGAAAGCGTACGGCCGCACGCAAAAGGAAGCCATTATTCTTGCTAGGGTCAAGACTGATATAGTCCTCTTTTTGTTTAATTTGATTAAATATGGTTTCAGTTGGGCGTTGAGGCAGAATGATAGAGTCATTCTCGATGCTTGAAATAACAAGTTGGCCATCTAGGTTCCATATGCTTACCTCCATTGCCCCACTAAGTTTTGTTAGTTCGTGAACATTATGATTTAGATCTTTTTCTGGTAATTCACTCAGCACGCCGGACATCATCCGTGTTTGCTTGAGCATTGTTCTCATTCTAATGCCAAGGGATGTTCGGCTTAATTCTAAAGAATTTTCTAGCGCCCGTTCAATTTTTACGTTAAACCAACTATTAATGCCGCGATGCAGAAAATGAATAGAAAAGCTATAAACGATAGTGGTTGAAATAATGATCAATAAAGCAAACAGGCTAACCAAGCGAACCGTTAACCGAGAGCCTTCAACTTGGGTTTTGTAATCACGATAAAGTTTATAAACACTGCGCCCCAGCAAAATAAGTAACAGCAGGGTAATAATAATTGCCAAACCAAAAATAACAAGGAACAAATCGTTAAGTCGAGAACTATCTTGAGTGGCAATGCTTAGAAAATAAGCCAAAATAACTAATAATATGCCTAAATATAAATAAGGTGCAGCGCCTGAGCTAAGGCGTTTTGTTAGGCTTAATCCCATTGCGCAGCTACCCATGGACTAGCGAGTTGCCATTTTTTGGAAAGAAGTGCGCCTGGTCGCATCGGCGTGGGTAGCGCATAGAGATCCAATTCACTGCGAATCTGTAGCGATAACTTCGGGGTTTCAATCATATGTTCGGGAGGGAGCGTAAGATAAATGCTGCCGAGCGCATGTAAGGCATTATCAAGTGATGGATAAATGTTTTGGTTTCGCGTGCCTAAGTCTCTAATTATATATTGCTGTGAGAGCGCATGGTAACGAAGTTCATAGCGAATTTCAGCAAGCCATAATGTTTGTTCCCAGATCCAATATTTACCAAGCAGAGGTGTTTGTCGGATAAGCTTTATCTGCTGGGAAAATACGATGGGAACACTGTTTGCTATGGCTTCTTTGACTCGTGCAGTAAGCGGATAGTTGATACGTGCATTAAGCACATGCCCATTGCCGATTTTAGTTACACGCGCATAATCTACACTAAAGGTTTCAGCATGGATGGGCATGCTGACAATAAGTAATAAAAGCAGTCTAGCGATGCTGGATGCAGGCATAATAAAAACCATCTAAGTTGTCGTCACCAGGTAGGCGTTGATAGCCAAACTCTTGTCGTGTTGCAGGCGCTTCAGGAGGCTCACATTCTTGTGCTTTAGGGTGTTGAGCTAAAAAATGAGCGATTTGTTGTTCATTTTCTTCTTTTAGCGCCGAACAGGTAGTGTAGACCAATAAACCATCTTGCTTCAATAGTGGCCATAAATTTTCTAAAAGACGTTGTTGTTGTTTGGCTAACGCGGTAATGTCATCAGCTCTTCGTAATAGTTTAATATCGGGGTTTCGACGAATAACACCTGTGCCGGAACAGGGTGCATCAATTAAAATTCTATCGAAGAGTTTGCCGTCCCACCATGATGCGGTTTCCGTAGCATCATCCGCAATAAGTTCGGCATTAAGTGATAGGCGATCCATGTTTTGTTTAATGCTATTTAAACGAGATGGCGCAATATCAAGCGCAATGACATGACTATTAGGGAAATATTCAAGGATGTGCCCAGTTTTACCACCAGGTGCGGCACAGGCATCAAGGATCCGTAAATTAGGTTTTAGGTCTAAGATATTAGCAACAAGTTGAGCTGCACCGTCCTGAACAGACACTTTACCGGTTGAAAACTCAGGTAATACATACACATTACAAGGTGACTCCAGCAGTATGCCGTCGGGACACAGCTCTATGCCACAGGCATTAATCTTTGTTTCAGCAAGTAGGGAGAGGTAGTTATCACGAGAGCCTTGTTGTTGGTTTACTCGCAACATCATAGGGGGCTGCTGATTATTGGCTGTTAAAATTGCTTGCCATTGGGCGGGCCAATCATGTTTGTAGCGCTCTATTAACCAATTAGGGTGGGCGTAATGTGCTGCATCATCGGCTAGCAACGAGGCATCTATCTCTTCTTGTTTGCGTTGGTAGTTGCGTAAACTGGCATTAATTAATCCCGTAGCCCACGGTTTACCGAGTGCTTTACAAGCATTAACTGTTTCAGAAAGAGCGGCATGGGCAGGGGTGCGCATGCTGCGTAACTGATATAAGCCACATAATAATAAAGCAGCAATATCACCATCTTTGGTTCGCAAAGGTTTGTTGAGTAGTTGCCGGCTAATCGCCTCTAGTTGTGAATGCCAGCGGATAACACCATAACAAAGTTGCTGACACAAGCTTCGCTCATTTTCAGAGAGGTCAGTTAGCGATTGAGCTAGAACGGCATTTAAGGAATGTTTTTTTTGAACAATCTCGGCAATTATGCGAGCAGCTGTTGAGCGAGCATTTGGTTTTTTTACCTTAGCCATTAACCCAGCTTTTCGCCAGTTATGGGCGTATTGGCATTTAAAAAATCAGCAACGGGCATTGCTCGTTTTCCAGGTGTTTGAACATATTGTACGCGAATTATTCCTTCACCAGTCGCCACATCAATACCTTCACGATCCACAGCAATTATTTCGCCTGCGCTTGCGTCACTGGTTTCGTCTAATGTTATTGCTTTCCATATTCGTAAGACCTTGTCTTGCCAAGTTGTTTGTGCAACGGGCCAAGGGTTAAAGGCGTTGATTTGGCGATTGATTTGACTAGAGGCTTGTTGCCAATCGATATCAGCTTCTTTTTTTTTCAGTTTCGCGGCATAGCAAGTCAAGCTATCGTTTTGGCTTTCTGCAGATTGTTGCAATTCAATAATATTGGGTAGTGCAGTTAAGAGCGTCTGAGCACCAAGTTGCGCCAAGCGGTCATGTAAAACTTGAGCGCTGTCATTACCATGGATTGGACATTCTGCTCGTGCTAAAACAGGGCCGGTATCTAAGCCTGCCTCCATTTGCATAATGCATACGCCTGTTTGAGGATCGCCAGCAAGAATAGCACGTTGAATAGGTGCTGCACCGCGCCAGCGAGGTAGTAGTGACGCGTGAATGTTGATGCAGCCAAGCTTGGGTGTATCGAGTACGCTTTGCGGCAATAACAAACCGTAGGCAACAACGATCATTAGATCAGCGTCATAGTCTTCAAGTATTCGTTTTGCTTCGGCCTCTTTAAAATTCAGCGGTTGTTCAATGCTAATATTATTGTCTAGCGCAAGCTGTTTAACAGGGCTAGCTGATAATTTTCGGCCTCTACCGGCGGGGCGATCAGGCTGCGTATACACAGCGCAAATATCATGTTTAGTTGTTAATAGCGCTTTGAGTGTTTCAGCGGCAAAGTCTGGTGTGCCAGCAAAGATAATTCGCATAATTAGGCTATGTATTTTGTTTTGCTTGTTTTTCCAAGCGTTTTTTGATCCGCTGGCGTTTTAAATTGCTTAAGTAATCAACAAAGAGCTTACCATTTAAGTGATCAATTTCATGCTGAATGCAGGTTGCTAATAGCTCGTCAGCATCTAATTCAAACTCTTTGCCGTATTGATCTAGCGCTTTGACACGAACGGTATCGGCACGCGTGACTAACTCATAGGCTTCGGGTACAGACAAGCAGCCTTCTTCATGTTCGCGCTCGCCTTCTTTGCTAATTATTTCAGGGTTAATAAAAATAAGTGGTGCGGATTTGTCCTCAGAAATATCAATCACTACAATACGCTGTTGCACGTTCACCTGAATTGCGGCTAAGCCAACACCAGGGGCGGCATACATTGTTTCGAGCATGTTTTGTGCAAGTTGTCGCGTTTCATCGGTAACAGTTAAAACAGGTAGTGCCTTTTTGCGTAAACGTGGATCAGGAAAGCGAAGGATATCAAGTAAGGCCATGAAATTAAGCTTGTCTCAAAATATAATTGGCACTATTGTAATACGCTTAGCGGGCTTTGTATAACTTACAGTGTATAGCTATGGTTGCGCGGGCAAACATTTATTTTAAGAAAGAGCCATTATTTCTTGTCACAAGCCCATTAGCTCAGGTTTGAGCAATGTTTTGGATAAAAAGCAGATCTATTTTATGGCCCGAAAAAGAGGCAGAGCTATTTATTTAGGGGGTTTTCAGTTGTTTTTCTAGTTGACATTACAACTTAAAGTGATAGGTTATAAGTAAGCGATGACACCATAATATAAATGAGTTTTACGTGACTTATTGCCGGTTTTTATCTAAAAAGTTGCTATAAGGCTTGATTAGCGTTTACGCTTGTACCAGACTACACTCATATTTAGCCTGTTACTCGATTTGAATTCAAGGTGTTTTTAAATTTGTCCATGAGGATATTTTAATGATTCGACATATCTACATTAGTTTTTTCTTTGTTCTATTTAGCTTTTCGGTTTCCGCCGCGGAGGTGGAGTTGAACGAAAATCATCCGCAAGAATATGTGGTTGTGAAAGGTGACACATTATGGGATATTTCAGGAAAGTTTCTTAAACATCCTTGGGATTGGCCTGAAATTTGGTATGTAAACCCTCAAATTGAAAACCCACATTTAATTTATCCTGGCGATCTACTTTGGTTGGACGACTGTGATGGCAAGCCTTGTCTTAAGTTAAAACGAGGCACAAGAAATGGTAAGTTGTCACCTGAAATGCGCGAGATAGAGTTCGAGGAAGCAATTACAACGATTCCATTATCTGCAATTGGTCCTTTTCTTTCTCGACCACGCGTTGTAGGCGCAGAAGTTTTAGATTCTGCACCTTATATTGTTGCGGGCTCAGAAGAGCGTTTAATTTCGGGTGCGGGTGATCAAGTGTATGCACGCGGAGTAGATGCACAGGATGGTCGGCATTATAATGTTTTTCGTGAAGGCTCTGTTTACCAAGATCCAGAAACAGCAGAAGTCTTAGGTTTTGAAGCTATTTATCTTGCCGATGCTTGGATTAAGAAAATGGGTGATCCTGCTACGGTAGATTTACATACCACCAATCGCGAAGTAATGATTGGTGATCGTTTATTAGAAATAGATGGTACAAATTTCGATTTAAATTTTATTCCTCGCCAGCCGACACATGAAGTTAAAGGTGTGATTCTGTCGGTGTTTGACGGTGTTTCACAGGTAGGTCAATATCAGGTTGTTGTATTAAATCAAGGGGCGAGAGAAGGTTTGGAGGTGGGTCACGTGGTTTCTATTTGGCAAACGGGTGATACGGTAAGAGATCTTGTGCTTTCAGGGGTGGAGAAGGAAGATTATTTCAACCTAAAAAATAGAGATACAAAGCATGAAAAAGTGACGCTACCTGATGAAAGAGCAGGCATAGCGATGGTTTTCAAGACATATTTAAAAGTTAGTTATGCTCTGGTAATGAAGGCAACGAAAGCAATCCACATTGGCGATAAAATAAGTGATATAGAGTAATTTTTCCTAAAGGACTAGGTGTTTCATCTGAAAAGGTTTTCTGACAAACAACAGTCATTAGCAAGTTGGTTGGCTTTGCATCATACACCGGGTGTAGGTCCTGCGACTTTTGCTCGGTTATTGGCACAATATAGTGATCCAGAAGCTGTGTTTACATCGCCAAGTCAAGCAGAAAATATTTCAGAGCGTACCCGAGCAGCATTAGCTAAACCTGATTGGGAGCGTGTTGAAAAAGAGTTGATGTGGTTTGATGAGCCAAACCGGCACATTATCACATTGCATGACCCTTATTATCCTGCCTTACTTAAGGAAATAGCCGATCCTCCCAGTTTATTATTTGTCGAGGGTGACGTTTCGCTTTTATCCCAATGGCAAATAGCCGTGGTGGGCAGTCGTAACCCCTCTGCCTCAGGGCGAGATACAGCCTATGAATTTGCACGCTATATCGCGCAAGGCGAGGTCGCCATCACCAGTGGTTTAGCAATGGGAATTGATGCCGCAGCGCATAAGGGGGCTTTAACTGCAGGTAAAACAGTTGCCGTTATAGGTACCGGCTTAGATAGTGTTTATCCGGCAAAAAACCGAACATTAGCAGACGAGATTGTATTAAATGGTGCCGTAGTTTCTGAATTTGCATTAGGGACGCTGCCTCGTGCTGAAAACTTTCCTAGGCGCAACCGTATTATCAGTGGTCTCTCACTAGGAACGCTTGTTGTAGAGGCCGCAATCCGCAGCGGCTCTCTTATTACGGCACGTATGGCATTGGAACAAGGGCGAGAAGTTTTTGCAATTCCCGGTTCAATTCATAATCCACTTGCCCGCGGCTGTCATCGATTAATCCGAGAGGGTGCCAAATTAGCTGAAACAGCTCAAGATATATTAGAAGAGTTAGGCGCTTTAGCTGGCGCGCAACGTTTAGCAGAGGTAGAACAAACAGAGGCTGAGGCAGCGCCAATGGATGACGATGCAGATTATCAGCTTTTGTTTGAGCACCTAGGATATGACCCTATAGAAATAGATGTGATAATACAAAAAAGTGGATTGACGGCAGAGGCCGTTTCCTCCATGCTATTATTATTAGAATTACAGGGTCAGGTCGAATCTTTGCCTGGTGGACGCTATGTTCGCATTAGCTCGTGAGGAAATAAATGAAAGAAAATGTCTTTGATGTCTTATTATATCTGTTCGAAAATTACATTGATAATGATGAAGCAGATAAACCCGATCAAGGTAGCTTAGAAACAGAATTAGAGCGTGTAGGGTTTCCAGAAAGTGAGATTCTTAAAGCGTTTGAATGGCTAGAAAGTATGACGGTGGTAGGACAAGAGTCTGAAGCCGTTACAACGGAAGAGCCTGAACTAATAATGCGTCATTATACTGCGCAGGAGCAAGAACGGTTAACCGTTGAGTGCCGCGGATACATGCTGTTTTTGGAACAGATAGGGGTATTAGATACCGGTACCCGTGAAATAGTGATTGAACGATTATTAGCGCTAAATGCAGATGAAATCGATTTGGATCAAATGAAATGGGTTGTATTAATGGTGTTATTCTTTCAACCCGATCGTGATGTAGCTTATGCATGGATGGAAGACTTAGTCTTTGAAGATATGGAAGCGGTTATTCACTAAAAGAGGCAGCTATTAAATTTAAACAGTTCTTGCTTCGCCAGCTAGACTTGGTAAGGAATATATGGAAAATAAATTAGTCATTGTAGAGTCCCCTGCAAAGGCAAAAACAATTAAAAAATATCTTGGAAAAGGCACGGAAGTGCTAGCCTCTTATGGTCATGTTCGAGACTTGCTCCCGAAAGAGGGGGCGGTGGATCCAAGTAACGATTTTGCAATGAAATATCAGGTGATTGATCGCAATAGCAAGCATGTTGATGCCATTGCCAAGGCGATGAAAAAAGCCGATATTTTATACCTCGCAACGGATCCGGATCGCGAAGGAGAGGCGATTTCATGGCATTTGTTTGAGCTATTAAAAAAACGAGGCATCCTTAAAAATAAAGAAACACATCGTGTTGTTTTTCATGAGATTACCAAGCAAGCGGTGAATGATGCAGTAGCCCATCCACGAGATTTATCAATGGATATGGTTAATGCGCAGCAAGCTCGACGTGCTTTAGATTATCTTGTGGGTTTCACTTTATCGCCATTATTATGGAAAAAGGTGCGTCGTGGACTATCTGCCGGACGAGTACAAAGCCCTGCTTTGAGAATGATCGTCGAACGTGAACTTGAAATCGAAGCCTTTATTCCACAAGAATATTGGACGATTGAAGCTGATGCCGCAATCAAAAAGACCAAGTTTGAAGCTAAATTAACTCATTTCAAAGGTGAAAAACTATCACAGTTTACGGTTAATAATGAAAAGCAATCTTCAGAAGTTGTGGAGGCTTTAAATAAAGCTGCAGAAGGCAAATTGCTTGTTACTAAGGTTGATAAAAAGCAACGTAAGAGAAATCCTGCGGCACCTTTTACAACGTCAACATTACAACAAGAAGCCTCACGTAAGTTAGGCTTTGGCGCACAACGCACAATGAGTGTTGCCCAACAATTGTATGAAGGTACAGATACGGGCGAAGGTGCGGTAGGCTTGATTACTTATATGCGTACTGACTCCGTGACTTTGGCCGCTGAAGCAGTTGATGAGCTTCGAGCTTATATTGCTGAAAAATATGGTGACAAATCCGTACCATCTAAACCACAGGTGTATAAAACTAAATCAAAGAATGCCCAAGAAGCGCACGAAGCTGTGCGAACGACTTCAATTTTACGCACGCCTGACTCATTAAAAGCCTATTTATCTGCTGATCAATTAAAGCTTTATACCCTTATTTGGCAACGTACTATTGCCAGCCAAATGATCCACGCGACCATGAATACGGTTGCTGTTGATTTGGGTTGCGGCGCAGGCAATACCTTCCGAGCGAATGGCTCAACCGTGGTGAACCCTGGGTTTATGAGTGTTTACCTTGAAGGCAAAGATGATGCTGCAAAATCAGATAAAGATGAACGCTTGCTACCAGTTATGGAGGTGGGTGATGTCATTGATCTGAAAGCCATTCGCCCAGAGCAACATTTCACCGAGCCACCTCCACGCTTTAGTGAAGCAAGCTTGGTTCGCGCATTAGAAGATCGTGATATCGGTCGCCCATCAACTTATGCCAGTATTATTTCTACATTATTACAACGCGAATATGTTGAATTAGAGAAAAAACGCTTTCATCCAACAGATGTAGGCCGCGTGGTAGGTAAATTTTTAGCTCAGCACTTTGCTAAATATGTTGACTATGATTTTACAGCCAAGCTTGAGGATGATCTTGATGATATTGCGCGCGGTGAAAAAGAATGGGTGCCATTGCTTCGTGATTTCTGGGGGCCATTTAAAGAGCAGGTCGAAACTAAAGATAAAGAAGTGCAGCGCAGTGATGTGACACAAGAAGATATTGGCGAAGACTGTCCAAAATGTGGTAAGCCATTATCAAGCCGACTCGGCCGAAGCGGACGATTTATTGGTTGTACGGCTTATCCTGAATGTGATTACACTCGTAATATTAATGGTGAAGAAACAACTGCTAGCGAGCCTGAAGTTGTACCTGACCGGAAGTGTCCAAAATGTGAGTCTGATTTATGGGTGCGCACAGGTAAATATGGTAAATTTATTGGTTGTAGTAGCTATCCAAAATGTAAGCATATTGAATCAATCGAACAGCCAACCAATACGGGAGTAAGTTGTCCTCAGTGTGAAAAAGGCGAGATCTTAGTTCGTAAATCACGGCGTGGAAAAATATTCTATTCTTGTTCCGAATACCCTGACTGTGACTATGCATTATGGAATGAACCCGTGAAAGAAGAATGCCCAGATTGTAAGTGGCCTATTTTGACAATTAAAACCACAAAAAGCCGGGGCACAGAAAAAGTATGCCCCCAAAAAGAATGTGGTTTTTCTGAAAAGCTTGAATCGTAACAAGATGGTACACCGTTAACATTAATTGAGGAGTTACAATAATGCGTAGATTAATTGCTTTTATTTCGTTTATGTTTTTATCTTTTTCCGTGTCTGCGATTGAGTTAGGCGGCATTGATATGCCTGATACTATTGAAGCTGATGGTCAGGAATTAATGCTTAATGGTGCGGGCATTAGAAGCAAATTTGTATTTGATCTTTATGTGGCGGGCTTATATTTAATCGCCAAAGAACATGATGCAGAAAAAATCATCAAATCGACTGAGCCAATGGCGTTAAGGCTACATATTATTTCATCTAAAATCACATCAAAAAGAATGATTCATGCGACTCGAAAGGGCTTTAAAAAAGCAACTGGTGGTAATATTGAGCCAATAGCAGCAGAAATAGAGCAGTTTTTAGAAGCCTTTAGTGACGAGATTATAAAAGGCGATGTTTTTGAGTTTATAGCAACAAATCAAGGTGTAGTTGTTTCAAAAAATAGGGTCGAACTACAAACCATTTCTTCTGCTGAGTTTAAACAAGCATTGTTTGGGATCTGGTTATCTGAAAAACCAGTAAAAACAAAACTAAAGAAAAAATTATTGGGAGGCTAATTTTGTACCCGAAAAACAATCTCAACCTGTGCCGTTCGTGGCGAGCTTGTCAAACATTGTAAAGCTTCCGCCCCGCCCCTTCCTAGATCCCTGTAAGCAACGCAGCACTGGCTTTCTAGCCTTAAATTTGAATCATACAGATTCAAGTAATATGGGTTTCTATATGCTGAAATTTATTCCTCATTTTAAGATCAGCTTTAATTCTTGCACTTTAGTAGTATTTTATCCAGCTGATTAGCGAAAACTTGGCGGTCACTTTGGCTCAATGCTGGTGGGCCACCAGTATTAACACCGCTGGAACGAAGAGAATCCATAAAATCACGCATAGTTAAGCGGGCTTTGATATTCTCAACGGTATAAAGCTCGCCCCTAGGGTTAAGTGCCTGCCCGCCCTTTTCTATCACCTCTGCAGCCAGCGGAATATCACCGGTAATGACTAAGTCACCATTATTCAAGCGCGCGACAATTTCATTATCAGCAACATCAAACCCGTGGGTGACCTGCATAAAACTTATATAAGGTGATGGCGGCACACGCATAGTATGGTTGGCCACCAATGTGGTGTTGATTTTAGTGCGCACCGCGGCGCGAAATAAAATCTCTTTAATTACCGATGGACACGCATCAGCATCAACCCATATTTTCATTTAAATCGTTCTTTTATAGTGAGAGTTCAAGCATGAATTATAGGGTAGAAAGGCATTTGTTGCTTGCAGCGCAGACATAAAAAAGCCGTAATTAAAAATATAATTACGGCCTTTTAAAAATTTAGGTATTTTAAAGTTACACTATTTTGCTGTTAAGCTTACGACGGAAACTAAAAAAGGGGTTAAGGCTTTTGGAACATTCTTATTTTTTTAAACGCAATACGGTCTATAGG
>CAYSGK010000013.1:0-19831 GCA_964430395.1 uncultured Methylophaga sp. | reverse complement strand
TATGCCTTGCTAGCCCATCCATTATAGGCACCAAAAAACCGCAACTTGAATGATCGCGGGTATAATCATTGCTCATTTAGAATTTAAAATCAGTTGAGAAATATAATGAAAAAAATAAGGCCATTGCGTTCGGATCTTTATTTCCTAATCAGTGGGACATTTTTATTATGGGCATTACAGTCAGTGTTAAGACTGATTTTCTACTGGCGAAATAGTGAGCTGACTGCGGAAATTCCTTTTAATGATATCGTTAATTCATTTTTCATCGGGATGAAATTTGATTTTATCGTTATCGCTTATGTGCTAGCTCCACTTGTTTTATTTTTGTTGCATCCTGCGGGCCTGAATAAAAAAATAGCGCGTATTTGGCTGATCAGTATTGCCGCGATGATTACATTTCTAGGTATCACAGAGCTGGACTTTTATCATGAGTTTCATGTTCGATTAAATAGCTTGGTTTTTCAGTATATTCGAGAAGATCCTAAAACCGTAGCCAGTATGGTCTGGAATGGATTTCCTGTTTTTAGATACCTACTAGTTATTGGCTTTATAACAGGAATATTTGCTTGGTTGTTAACAAAAATAAGTCGCTATCTGGAGAACAAAACGCAAGGAAAATCACTTTATCTAATCAGGTGTATGGCCTTTTTAGTGGTTCTTATACTGACAGCCTTAGCAGCGAGAGGTACATTACGTCATGGCCCTCCTTTACGTTGGGGAGATGCCTTTCATAGTGATTATTTATTTGCCAATCATTTGGCATTAAATGGCAGTTTTACGTTGATAAAAGCCATTATTGCAGAATCTCATAAAGGTGACGAACAAAAAAAATGGCTTAGTAAAATGGATATGGAAAGTGCCAAAAAGATCGTCCAGAAATTATTATTGACGGATAGAGATAGTGCTATTAACCCAGAATTTTCACCTATTTATCGTCGCTATCATTCCCCACTTACAACTCCAAAAAAACAGCCCAATATTGTTTTTATTTTAATGGAAAGTTTTAATGGTGCTTTTGTTGGGAGCTTGGGACATGACTATGGTATTACCCCAGAGTTTGACAAGATCAGAAAACAAGGTGTGTTATTTGATCATTTCTTCTCCAATGGCACACACACTCATCAAGGTATGTTTGCATCAATGGCTTGTTTTCCAAATTTACCGGGTTATGAAACATTGATGCAATTACCCCAAGGTGATACTAAATTTGCGGGTATTTTAAAAGTTGCCAATGATAGGAAATATAAAAGTTTATATATCTACAATGGTGATTTTGCCTGGGATAATCAAAATGGCTTTTTTGGTGGACAAGGCATGCAAACTTTTATTGGCAGACATGATTTTATAAATCCAAAATTTTCTGATCCAACATGGGGTGTTTCTGATGAAGATATGTTTGATCGAGCTGCCCAAGAGCTGAAGAAAATCCCCAAAGATCAGCCATTCTTCGCTTTTTTGCAAACGCTATCAAACCATACACCATATGCTTTACCTGATCCATTACCCATTAAAGCTGTGACAGGGTTTGGTGAGTTGAATGAACATTTAACAGCCATGCGTTATGCCGATTGGGCTTTAGGACAATTTTTCAAAAAAATTGAGAGTGATGATTTTTATAAAAACACCATTTTTGTACTAGTCGGTGATCATGGCTTTGGCACCAATAAGCAAGTAACAGATATTGACTTAATGCGTTTTAATGTCCCATTATTAGTGATTGCACCACATATTCTCGAACATTATAACCCTACAAATTCAACCGTAGGAGCTCAGGTTGATATCGTGCCAATCATGGCTGGCCTTTTAGGCGGTGAGTCATCAATTAGTTGTTGGGGACGAGATTTACTCAATGTGAATGATGGCGGTTTCGCGATGATTAAACCTTCTAGCTCTGATCATACAACAGCATTTATTCAGGGCGATAAGATATTGGTTAAAGCACCCCATTTACCAGAAAAGCTCTATAAATATAATTTGAAAGATGTCAGTAAAACTCAAGTTATTTCAGATGAACCGTTACAACAAGATTTAAATAAAAAACTATTAGCTTACATACAAGTGGCGATGGATTTATTACTTCATGGAAAAGCTGGCTATGAATAACACTATTTCAACTAATCTTTGCTTTTATAAAGTTCGCTTTTATCTTCATCTGCCAGCTCTTTAGCATTAACCAGATCATACAAGTCGGTATTGGATAATTTAACAGCCTCTTCTGCAGGCAAGTTATGCCGGTTTGTATAGACCAAAGCATCAGCATGAGGTAATAATTGATCGCATTGGTCACAATAAGGAAACTGATTAAATTGTTTTTGTCTGTGCGCCTCACGCAAAAGTTGAAATTTTTCGTTATTGAGTACTTCTAATACTGGTTGTTCAAACGCATTACCCAAAATAATTTTATTATTATAGTCATAACAACACGGGATAACTTCACCGTTCCACTGGATCTGTAACGGTCCATTTTCAGGACGACCACAACTTGTTTTTAGATCATTATCATGTACGCGATCACGATAATCTTTACCGTCACCAAAATTATGGGGCTTCCATATTTCAATCGCTTCAACTCGCGGTTCCCAATAGTCTTTAAATGCCTCGGTATCGACTTCATTTTCTGGCAGAACTAAATAGGAGATCTGAATTTTTGTTTTGGCTCCTAATTTATTACGCAGCGCAATGAAGTCTTCAAGACCTGCCTTGGTTTTTTCATACTCCAATCCTTGCATAACCGCATTATATGTTTCTGAACCCATGCCGTAGAAGCTGACTCGCATTTCATCTAAACCCGCTTCTAATATTGCTTTGGCTCTTTTTCCTGTTAATACGGAACCATTAGTGATGATATAGGTCGACAGACCTTTACTATGAGCATAGGCTATTTTTTTTTCTAATCTTTTATCGAGCATGGGCTCACCAAAACCGGTGAGTACAATTTTTTCAGCACCTAATGCGACGACTTCATCGATACTATCTTCATAAAGAGCTTGATCCATAATGCCATGTTCACGGCCGGTTTCATGCTCATCTCGTGGGCACATAATACAACTGGCATTGCAATGGTCAGTCACTTCATAACGCACTTCTGGGTGAAGAAGTTTGGTAATAGGCTCTAGTGGAGGTAGTGCATCAATGGCTTCTTTCAGTGCTTGTTCAGATAAAGCAACACTGCCATCTCTCAGTAAGGCATTCGTACTATATTTTTGTGATTGTCTTTCATCAACAATGGGGATAATAGTCAAAGTTTATCTCTTGTGTATGGTCAATTCGATATTCTTATTATACAACATCCTAAATTAGTTATGTGTTCAACTGCTCAAGTGCTTGTTCAAATGATATTTTAGGCACAATTTCATCGGGTAAGGTGCTGTGCTGAGATAGATTATAGATCTGGAATCCACCTATTTTGCTGGCACGTTGGGCTTGCTCAAAACAAACTTTAATATAGGGATCATAGAGATCAATAAAATCATAAGGAATAGCAGTGTGATTTGAAGAATCAAAGTAACTTTTACCGGTACCACCGAGATCCATTCCAATAATGTTTAGGTGTTTATACCCTAAATAGGGAGCAAGTTGTACAGCCCATGCGGCAACAGTTCTACTATTAAAAAAACCTTTTTCAGCATTCAGGCTGTAACCAATTGTGCCTCGTGAGATGACTTTGGGATCTAAAAAAATATCTGGATCATTTTGATAGCGTTGTTGAAATTCATCCATAGTAGGTCTTGGTAGATTAAATTGTCTGCCTATTGCCTCAATAAGATAAATATTATTTTGCTTCAATAATTCTGGCTTTTGTTCACATATACGCGAAATGCCTACCGCACTAAAATAACAATTTGCACCAGAGAGAATAGAGGCTTCGATACAGTCCCAATCATTTTCAAATGCTCGTCGGTCGACAATTACACAGTGCTTGGGTTCAATATGTTGTTCTGTTAATTTTCTAATTGAGCAATTTAGACTAATACAATCAAAAGGCGCAAGTCGCTGGAAATCTATCTCATTTAAAGAAGGGCCAGATGCGATAATAAAGCAATGATTTTTGAAGGTATGTTTAAGTGTTTTTATATTGCCGACATCGGCAATATGTTTGCCTTTCCATATGATTTGATGGTGATGATCACCGCGTTGAATATTGAATGAGGGGTGACAAGTATATTGGTGTTGAAATTGTCGACCCAAACGAATACGTCGTATTTTAAGGGCAAGTTTTTGTATCCGATTCTTAAATAAAAAAGCCATGGTTATTCGTGCCTATAATATTGATCATCTTGTAATGCTTGGAAGATGAAAGCTTGCATTTTTGATGTTAGGCTTTGCCCATCAACGGGATTATCATTTAGATCAGTCGTTAAGTTACTATGTTGTGTCGTTGATTTAAAAGGAATAACTAGTTTGCCATAATCATTAATCAGTCCAATATCGGTCCAACTACCGACAATGATATTACGATTTTTAATGGGTGTTGAAAGATCCACGCCAAGACTATAGTCTTTATCTGGGTTTTGTATGCCGAGACGGTGCAATATTGTGACTGGCACGTCCATATGACTGGTACGTTTCATAACTGTTTTAGGTGAACTATGAGGCATCCAGACAATCATCGGGGTGCGTACTTGCCAATCAGTAAACGCAGAATTATGCCCCCATCGTCCGCGCTCCATAAATTCTTCACCATGGTCACCAGTGATAATGACTAGGGTATTGTCAAGATCTCCAGATTTTTCTAATGATTTAATAATACGTTGTAGCTGAATATCAATACCATGAGCAGCATTTTGATAGCGCGCTTTCATTCCTGCAATCTGAGGAGCCAGTTCTTTACGTGATAGACCTGCGTAGTCTAGGGTCTGAAGGTAATCTTTACGTATAATGGCATTTTCAGGAAAAGAGTAACGGGCATGTGTTGCCTCATAAAATAGGAATCCATAAAAAGGTTTTGAGTGATCGCGGTTTCCAATAGCATCAATCAATGCTGTTGTATTCGTTCTGTCACGTTTCCAAGGTTCTTCTTTATTATGTTCAATCAATTTTTCTGGGGGGATCTGGCTAAAAATCGTTTTATCAAATTCCGGATAGGTGAATTTGGCGCTGGTAAAAATAAAATATTGATAACCATAGTCATTAAACACATCAAAAAGAATCGGTCCTTTACGTTCACGCAAGAAAACATCCCAGTAGTTGCCGGGTAGCCCATAAAACAGGGCAAACAACCCCTGACGAGTACCATTACCACCTGAATAATGCTGTTTAAAGTTCCATGCTTTGTGTGCAAACTGGCTCATATTAGGCATAACTTCCGGTGTCAATAGATCCCAGCGTAAAGATTCAGCAACAAGCATAATAATATTGAGCGGTTTGTCGACTTTAGAAATAACAGTTGGATGTTTCGGATAATGCAGTTGATCCTGATTGGATTTACTTATTCTTATATGGGATGACTTTTTAACATCAATGCCTAATTTTCTTAATAATGAATTGATACTCATCGGTTGATATAAAAACAAGGCATCACCGCGATCTAACACTGGACCATAAAGTTCAGCCTTACTGTAACCATAGATCCCGCGTTCTGTTAATGTTGCAATTAGAAAGAGACTGATAATGAGCAGAACAGGAATATGAAAAGTAGTAGCTTTCTTTGCTAAGAACAGACCAATAATATGCACTGCGGCAAGTGTCGATATATAAGCTAAAGCTACAAATATATTGGTTTGGTCAGCACCGAGAGAGTCAATTCCTCCACGGCTGGTTAACAAATTCCACACAAAGCCATTAAGATGAAAACCATAAAGATCATATAAATGTGAGTCTACAAATATGGTGATATGTCCAGCAATGGCAAAAATAATAGCGAGACTAACTGCAAAATTATGCCAGCGTCGGAACATATAATAAATAACGATAGCAGGTGACTGATACATCAAAGCATAGGTGCTAATAGCTAGTAATGCATGAATTTGGTCACGGACAGTTTCAGCAGGAACGGCACTTAAGTAATGGCTTGTTAAAAATAGACTGAACAGCCAGGTACATAAGAAATAGACGGTTACATTAATATTTTTAAGCATTGCTTACCATTTAAGAAAGTATTATTTTGTGACAAGAATGTCTTCCATTACCAAATATTCTAGATCAGAACCATAAAACATATTGAGTGCATCGGTGGGGCTGCACACCATCGGTTCACCACGGCGGTTTAGTGAGGTATTGAGCACCACCGCATTGCCATTCAACTTTTCCATTTCTTCTAATAAAGAATAGTATCTTGGGTTCGTTGCTTTGGTGACAATTTGAGCTCGAGCTGTGCCATCTTCATGCACAACCTCAGGAATGCGTGCTTTCCAGCTTTCAGCCACATCAAAAGTAAAGGTCATATAAGGACTAGGATGCTCTGTTTGTAAAATTTCAGGGGCTACTGTATCAAGCATGCTTGGGCAAAAAGGTCGCCAGCGCTCACGGTATTTAATTTGAGCATTAATTCTATCAGCAACACCAGAATGATTTGGACTACCAATAATACTGCGGTTGCCTAATGCACGTGGACCAAACTCCATGCGACCTTGAAACCATGAAACAGGATTGCCAGCATTGAGAATTTCGGCTGTTTGCTTTGTTGTATTCTCTAGTCGTTGCCATTTTACATCTTTAGGATAGCTTTCACAGGCTTCAATGCACTGCTGCGTTGAGTATGAGGGGCCAAGATAGACATGTTCCATTTTTTCAACGGGCACCCCCACCATTTCAGATGCATAACTGGCAGCACCTATAGCCGTGCCCGCATCACTTGCAGCAGGTTGGACGAATAATTCTTTTACATCAGGCATGGCGATAATGCGTTGGTTTAACTTAACATTCAGCGCGACACCACCGGCAAAACAGACTTTACCTGTTTCTTTAATGATGTCGCCTAGGTAATAATCAATTAAGTGAAGTGCTGTTTTTTCTAATAGGGCTTGAATGCTGGCGGCATAATCAATATAAGGATCGTCAATTTCATCGCCATCACGCATTGGGCCAAGCCATTCGATAAGTTTAGGACTAAAAAAATAGCCTTTGCCCTCTTTTTTATAACGCCTCAAGCCTACCGTATTGACCAGTTTTGTATTGACTTTAAATTCACCATCGTGACAGTCAATCAAACGTGAAAAATCAAAGCGATTAGGATCGCCATATGGCGCCATCCCCATCACTTTAAATTCACCATCGAGCATTTCAAAACCGAGTAGCTCTGTTAATGCGCCATACATGCCGCCAAGAGAATCGGGATCGTAGAATTCTTTGATTTTATGGATCTTGCCATTTTCACCATAACCGAAGAAGGTAGTGGCATATTCGCCTTTGCCATCGATACCGATAATAGCTGTTTTTTCTTTAAAGCCGCTAAGATGATAGGCACTACTAGCATGAGCGAGATGGTGTTCAACCGCTTCGAATTTTACGCGTTTTGAATCAATACCTAAATTATCCAGCAATTTCATCACATTTTTATGATTACGCCAATAGCGACGGTTACCGCTAAATAAGGCTGTTAAAGCACGATCTGGCGCATACCAGTGACGTTTTGCATAATGCCAACGGGCAGGTGATTTAAGACCAATTTGGGCATAAGGGAAGGCAACAATATCAATTTGTTCTGGTTTAATGCCTGCTTGTTCGAGACAAAATTTAGTCGCTTCATAAGGCATTTTACCTTTGGCATGTTTGTCTCGTAGAAAACGTTCTTCTTCTGCGGCGGCAATGAGCTTGCCATCAATATATAATGCAGCTGAAGCATCATGGTTCACTGCACCGGATAAACCTAATACGATCATAATTGGATTCTTTTATTTCTAAGTGCAGTAGTATATCAAGTCAGCATCTTATATGAATACTCGTTACCATTCAATTTGCAGATTGAATAGTAACGGGTATATAACTTACCGCCTTGGTGTTTTAATATCACCAAAATCTTGAAGTGATTTTGGCTCAAGTGGATCACCGATCCAACGGGGATGCACGGTGAAACTATCAGAGATTAAACTTCGTGTGGGATCGAGCATATTATAATCAATGCCGACTATATCTGAAAAAGTATAAATGAAGTCTGCATTTGAAAATGGGCGATTTTCGAATGATTGCCAGAGTGTAAAAGGAGCATGAGACTTAAATTTGTCTGAGGACCAGATAATAAATGGAATCGTATACATGGCTGGTGTGGGAGCATTTTCATTGCGTCCAGCAAATAATTTATTAGGATAATCGAACACTTCTTCACCATGATCTGAGAAATAAAATAACACAGAAGAATCATTCTTTTTAGCTAACTGTTTGATCAAGCTGGATACTACAGAATCATTATAAAGAACCGCGTTATCATAGGCATTGTATTCATCGATATTTTCATCGCCAACCCATGCTGGCACAAGATCATGGTTAGTGAAGTGATTAAACTCTGGTGGATAACGAAAATGGTACTTTCGGTGCGTGCCCAACAAATGCACAATAATAAATTGTTTACTAGAAGACTGTTTTAAGCTTGCAAAAAACGGCTTTAAAACATTGCCATCATATTGGTCAGCATTTTGGGCGCGATTATTATTAAGGTATATTTGTTTGTCAGCAAGTTGTGACAACATAGTTAGCAATGTATTACGTTTGGTTTGAGTTTGTTGATTGGTTATCCAGGTAATCGAATAGCCAGCATCTTTCATTATATTGAGCAATGTTGGTTGAGAAAAGAAACGATCAGGCTCTTTTGAATCAGCGAATGAAAGAACTTGTTGCAAGGCCTCAATGGTATAAGGTCTAGGGGTGACAACATCATTAAATACGAGCAGATCATTTTTCATGGCATCAAGATTAGGTGTGGTTTCCCGTTGATAGCCATATAAACTCATACGTTGCCGATTTGTTGATTCTCCGATCACGAGCACGACAGTATTGGGTAATGTATCTACGGTTTTGAAGCCTGCTAGTTTAGGTAATTGTTTGTTTTTAGCTAGCATTTTATTCATAACACTCAGTTGTTGCCTATATTTTGTATAAGCAACGACAATATTCCATGGTGATGCCGGCTCTAAACGTTCCAGAAATTCATTTTTAGCTTCTTCAAAACCTTCATGGTTTATTAATAAGGTTTTAAAAAATGGCCATGATAGAATTGAGATAAAAAGTGCGAGGTAGATATAGCGAGAGCGAGTGGAGAGCAATATATTGCGAGGCATAACACGCCATATTAAAAATGGAATAATACTAAAGATAATAAAAACAGGGGCGTACCACCATCGAAAATACGATTGGATAAATTCGCTACCTTCTGCCCAATTAGATTCAAAAATAATGAAAATAACACTTTGAGAGAAATCTTGACTATAGATTAACCAATACCCTAGCGCTGATATAGCCGCTGCCCAAATGGGGATCGCAAGTAAAGCCGAGATCTGCTTACTTCTCTTTGGCCATAGTAATAAAGGAATAAGCCATAAAAGACTGACTATAATTGCTTGACGAAACCCCACAAATCCAGACATGCCAGAAAAATAGATAAGGCCTTGTACTAACACGGAAAAATAGGCAAAAAACAGATAAGCCCATAACAGTGGATGACGTTGTGCAAATATTTTCATTAAGTAGCCTGTGGAATTTAAGGTTTAGCTATCATCTAAACATGATATTTTGACTAACTGATTAAAATTTAACAAATAAAAATTAAGATAATATTAATCAATGATCTTGTAAACACTCACACGATCGCCCCGCTTACTTTTTTCGCTGTATATTTTCTTCAGTGACATATCTGCAAGTTGTTCTTTAAGTTCTTTGTTACGGCGGTCTTCAATCAGAATCAAATAGTCATATTGTTGGTAAGTATTGATTTGTTTAATTGTAATCTGTGCTTGCGGTTGATTGTTCAGAAAATAATATTGAATAACACGAGAGTTAGTGAGTACGCGGCTATTTTCAGGAATCGTTTTACTTGCCCAGATTACGGTTTCCTTAATATATGCCTTAGATCGTGTATGTGTCACACCGTGAATAAAACTAACAAATAATAAAATCCCAATAATTGATAATATTTTTTTATTTTTCGCTAGCCATAAAGATTCAATAAAAGCACAAATACGGGGTAGCATGAAAAGTAGTAGTCCTACCAATGCCATCATGCAATAACGAATAGAAATAAAATAGCGAGAAAGCAAAAATGTGTTAAGTACGATTAGATTTATCGCAACAAAATAGATCAATAATCGTGAATAGGGTGTTTTATTAATAGAGACACGTTGCCACCATGAGGCAATATAAAGACCGATATAAAATAAAGATAGTCCGTTCATTAATTTGTAAAACAGCATGACCAACAAACCTGAAATAAGGACAAGACCGCTATAATCCTTGGCAAATGGACTTAAAATCTGCGTTTCCATTATGTTTAGCTTTTGGTCAAGCTGCATAAAGTAATTATCAAAATTCAAAAGAGAAAGACTAGCGCTTAGTGCACCATTGCCAGGATTTATATTGAGAGTATTAAAGTAGATGCCTCCCAATACAAGCACAGCGATGAGGAATAAATAGTTTAGCTGTAAATACTGAACAACAGTTTGTTTTGAACGAGACCCAACAAACAAATAACAGGGTAAAGTAAGCAAAATAACAATACCTTCCACTCGAAATAACAAGGAAGTAACAGCGACAATTTGCCAAATGCTGGCATTTTTTAACGTTGGTTTTTCAACAAAAATAATAAAACGATAAAGTGTTAAGATACAAAAGGCCCAATATCCAATATCACGCATAATAAGTGTTCGATAGTCATTAATCAGGCTAAAGCAAAAGATTAAGATGGCGGCAATGAGTAATTGTCGAGAATTAGGTAACAGCTTGTTGCTTATATTAAGAAATGAATTAATAAAGAGAGCAAAAAATAAGGTATTTAGAAATAGGGCACTATTTTCAAAAGACAGGGTGGTGATTTTATGAGTATAAGCGATTAAAATTGAGAAAAATGGCCAATCAAAAAGCTGAAGTGCGGCAGTCAGTCCATCATCGAGATATGCGGCAGCCACATTTACATACAAGATACCATCACGATTAATAATGTCATTGGTCAGCACCATAAAAAGAGATATAAGTAGGCTGAAAGATACAGCAAAATACCGGATTTGTTTTTCAGAATAGGACATCATCTTTAGGCTTTTATTTTCTCTAATATTTGTAGCACGGTTTGACTTGTAATATCTTGCATACATTGATGGTGTTGTTCAGGGCATTCTCGCTGAAAACAAGGACCGCAATCAACTTTTATTTGAACGATATGAGCGCTGTCAGATAACGGCGGTGTAAAATCAGGTGAAGTTGGGCCGTAAATAGCTATTAGTGGCTTTTGTAATGCCGCAGCAATATGCATTAAGCCTGAATCATTGGAGACAACCAAATTAGCCGTATCAAGCAAGTCTATTGCATCGCTTAATTCAGTTTCACCACAAAGGTTAATGATTGCCGACTTTGATTCTGAGCTAAGTTTACTGATGATTTTATTGGCAATGATGCTATCCGCCTCCGAACCTAGAATGAGGGTTTGCCAGCCTTGTTGGATCAGACTATGGGCTAATTCTGCATAATGACTAGCTGGCCATTGTTTGGCAGGGCCAAATTCAGCACCAGGACATAAAATAAGACGTTTTTGTCCCACCTTCTGGGAAAAGTGGAATTGATCTGACAGGGTATTGGCTACCATTAATGGTTTGGGGTAAATAGGTGCGATTTCTGCTTGTGATGCAGGATACGCAAGGGCAACATAACGTTGTACCATCATTGGTAAAGCAGACTTGTTAAGTATGCGAATATCATTGAGCAGTCGGTAACGCATCTCTCCTCGCCAACCTGTTCTCACGGGGATATTAGCAAACCAAGGAATAAGAGCTGACTTCCATGAGTTAGGTAAAACGATTGCTTGGTCATATTGTTCACGGCGTAATTCATGACCTATCTTTTTACGCATATTCCATCCGAAAGTACCATGGCTGATGGGAATGGTGATGGCTTTATTTACTTCTGGCATACGCTCTAAGAGAGGTTTAGTCCATGCCAATGCGAGCACGTCAATGATGACATTTGGATTGTTATCTTTAAGCGCCTTAAATAAAGACTGCGCCATCACCATATCGCCAATCCATGATGGACCAATGATCAGAATTTTATTGATAGTTTGCGACACTAATGCAAAGCACTGTGAGTGATATAAATAAGAAATGTGCCAGCAGCAATTAGCGAAATTTGTTGCAGTGTTTCTAAAGGTTTGACTTTATGATGCAAGCCGGGAATAAGATCGGCTACTGCGATATAGATGAAGCTAGAAGCAGCAACAACTAAAATATATGGCAATAAATATTGCATATCTGATAATAAAAAATAGGCTAGGATGGCACCGACAACAGTGCCAAGGCTTGAAATAACATTGTAATATAATGCCTTAGCGCGGCTATAGCCGCTGTGTAATAAAATTGCAAAATCCCCCAGTTCTTGAGGTATTTCATGAGCAGCAATAGCTAATGCCGTGACAATCCCTAGGTGGGTGTCGGTTAAGAATGCTGCTGCGATCAATATTCCGTCGACGAAGTTATGAATTGTATCCCCAATGATAATTAATGCACCCGCAGCTTGTTTCTTTCTGCCATGACTATGTCCAGATAACTCAGGGTCATGGGCATCGCAATGGTCATGATGACAATGGCGCCAAAGCACGAGTTTTTCCAGAACAAAGAAGCTGAGCAGTCCAAGCAACAAGGTTAAACCAATATCATGTGGGTCGATACCAAACTCTGACCCCAAAGCATGGGGGATCAAACCTAAAAATGAAGCGCCTAGCAAAGCGCCAATGGCAAAACTCACTAAATGAGGAACAAAAACGTTTCTCACATTCTCTGATAATAATAAGAAAGATGAAGCTAAGATAACGCTAAGCAAGCCGCCAATAAGGCTAAAGCCAATGATCCAAAGTAATAATTCCATTTTATTCCTGTGAGGTTTTGATTAATTAATAGATCATACCTTAAATTAAGGAAGATCTGGTTAAGTCCAGTAAATTCTGTCCACACTAAATTCTCAAGTAATCCATATCATCGATACCATTCGACCAGTAATACCGTCACGGCGATAAGAGAAAAATTTATTGGATTCTGTGACAGTACAAAAATCACCGCCATAAATACTATGAATATTTTTTGAGTTTAATCGTTGCTTGGCAAGCTGATAGATATTAGCAAGATAATGTGTTTTATCTGTTTGGAGAAAGGCGTGTTTGGCTTGGGGTGAATGCTGATAAAATGCATCAAAAACATCTTGGCCCACTTCAAATTGTGTTGGCCCAATAGCAGGACCAAACCAAGCGATTATTTCTTGTGGGGCACAGTCAAATTTCAATAATGTTTTTTCAATTATTCCGGCGGCCAAACTCCGCCAACCTGCATGAATGGCGGCAACCATATTGCCTTGCTGATTACATAGCAATATTGGTAGACAATCGGCGGTCATGATTGTGCAAACTTGATGGGGTTCAGTGCTGACTATGGCATCAGCTTCATCACCATGCTGCCAAGTGCTAGCCATGGAGACTGTGGTACCGTGAATTTGCTTTAACCAGTGTGGGGGTTCAGGTAACTGTGCCATTTCAATTAAGTGATTACGGTTTTTTTCAACATTATTGGCTGAGTCGCCGACGTGTAATCCCAGATTTAAACTATCAAAAGGAGGATGACTAAAACCGCCTTGTCGAGTTGTTGATACGGCTTTAACCGTATCAGGTGCCGGCCAGTCAGGATAAATCAATGAGAGGGACATTGAGGTAATCACACCATTGTTTGAACAGATCTTCATCTAAGGCCGCAATTGTCGAGAGTGGCTCTAGTTGATTGCTTGAGAGAGGCTTACCTTCAAGTGTACAGGCAAATGCACCTGCTTCATTCAAGATTAATTGGGCGGCAGCATAATCCCATAGTTGCTGTTTAGCATGTAAATAAATATGGCCGCGCCCAGCGGCGATCCAACACAGTTCAAGTGCGATTGAGCCAAGACTTCGCTGTGAACCATAAGGCCGGTTAGTAACTAACTTTGTTGACAATTCATGGGTTAATCGTTTGAAGTCTATCAGTGCAATAGAGTGATTGAGAGTTAAACCTGTAGATTTCGATGAAAGTAGTTGTCCATTTAATGTTGCCCCTTGATCTGACTGGGCAGAAAAACACTCGTCTCGGATAGGATCATAAATAAGCCCTAAAGTAACTCGCCCTTGTTCAATTAAGGCTAGAGACACGCAAAAATAAGGCATGCCAGCAGCAAAATTGCTGGTACCATCGATGGGATCTAAACACCATAAGGCTTGATCAGAAGATAGTAAATCTTGTTGCCGCTGAGTCGACATTTCTTCGCCCAATAACTGAATATCAGGATAGGCATCGTGCAGTTCATCAGTAAGGAGAGATTGCATAATAAGATCGGCTTCAGTTACGACACTGCCATCGGCTTTATAATTGCGCGCTACAGAATTAAAGCGAGGCAGAAGTTCGGCCTTGCTGATTGAAATAACAATCTCTTTTATGCGTTCTAAATTAACCATAAAATTTAGTATACTAGACAAGATGAGAATTCCACGATTATATTGCCCTGAATTGGATGAAAATACTGAAATAATGGCTTTGTCAGATAAAACACATCGGCATGCCATTCAAGTTTTGCGATTAAAGCAAGGCGCTGAACTTCATCTGTTTAATGGGCAAGGTTTAGAATATTTAGCTGTATTAGAAGAGGTCGTCAAGCGCAGTTCAACGGTAAAATTAGTAAAGTCACTAAAGGTTAATAATGAATCGCCCGTGTCGATTACTTTATTGCAAGGCGTCTCACGAGGCGAACGTATGGACTATGCTTTACAAAAAGCAGTGGAGTTGGGCGTTAATCATATCATTCCCGTGATAAGTGAGCGCTGTAATGTTGCGCTTACCAGAGGGCGTGCTGACAAACGCTTAGCGCACTGGCAGGGAGTTATAACAAGTGCTTGTGAACAAAGCGGCCGATCAATATTACCAATTTTGAGTAATGTGACGCAGCTAGAAGAAGCGACTACTAACTGTGCGGTAAAATGTCGATTAGTATTAGATCCCTTAGCTGAATCTGGACTAACATCACTAGCAAAACAAAGTGAAGTAGCGTTGTTGATAGGACCTGAAGGCGGCCTAGCTGAACAAGAGATCCAGCGGGCAGTTGATATTGGTTTTCAGGCAAGAACAATGGGTCCAAGAATTCTACGGACAGAGACTGCTACCGTGGCAGCACTAGCAATAGTGCAAGCACTATGGGGAGATATAGGTTGATAGATAATGGTTTAACCATTTTATTGTTGGTAGGTTTAGCATGGTTTTGGTGGGATAGTCGCGGTGTGGCTGAATGCGCTATTCAGGCAGCAAGAAGTCGATGTGACAGGTTAGGTGTATCATTTCTGAATGATACTGTTGGTTGGAAGAAGATACGATTGATACGAAACAGTCAAGGACGGATGCAGTTTCAACGCACGTATTTTTTTGAGTTTTCCAGCGACATGGCACAACGCTACCAAGGTGAAATTGTGATGTTAGGCCGATATGTGACTAAAATAGAATTAGATGTTTATCGGGCTGAATAAAGGGTAAAGACGAGAGGTAGGAAATGCAAAGACAAGCACTGGTGGTTGATGATTCACGCGTAGCAAGATTAACGCTGAGTAAATTATTAGCGCCCTACAATCTTGATATTGTACAAATTGCAAGCGGTGAAGAAGCATTGAGTTATTTGAATGCAGGCCACGCAAATCCCGATATTATTTTTATGGATGTCACTATGCAAGGACTAGATGGCCTTGAGACAACTAAAAAAATTAAAGAAAATGAGGCCTTAAATGCTATTCCCGTCGTTATGTGCACAGGACATGACACCCAAAGTGATCAAAACAATGCCTTTGCTGCGGGGGCGATAGCGGCTCTGACCAAGCCACCAAAAAGAGAAATATTGGCAGAGATCATGGATCAGCTTGCAAGCTATATTGATGTTGCAGAGAAGCCTATTGAGCAGCATGTAGCACAAATAGCATCAGTGATGGAGCCCGATTTAACACCTCAACCCGAGACTAATACAAAATCCTTAATTATGGATGATGTCGTTATTGCACGACTAGAGCAAGAATGGTTACCGGGGATACAAAAATCGATATATGAACAAGTGGGTGATGTTACTCGTCGAATTGTTGCAGAAACAGTTAAAGGTATTATGGCCAATGAGATGCAAAATATCGCTGCACCACCACGGGATGATAGCCAGCTAGAACTGAATATTTCGGCGAAAATAGAGCGTGATTTACTACCGAAAATTCAACAAACAATACAAGAAAGGGTTGAAGATGTAAGTAGACAGATTGTCCTAGATTCCATGGAAGTCGCTATAACAAGTCATTTGGCCAATTTATTGCCTTCGCTGAAGGAGCAATTAAAAGAACAAACTAAACAAGCTACAATTGAAGTTGCACAACAAACAGCACAACAGATGATTGATGATTCTGTTGAATCAGCCGTGCAATTTGCGATCGATGATTTTGATTTACCATTAAAAGCTAAAACCACATTAGAACAACAAGGAGGTGCATGGCTAGAAGAACAGGAACCGCGCATATCACTTGTTGTCAACCAACAAGTAGAACAAAATGTATCGCCATTAACTGCACAATATTTAGATATGAATTTAGCAGAAAGAATAACTGCTCATCTAGCAAAACTAGAAGCTGAAAAACCAAAAGAAAAAGAAGATGAGGCGGTCAGTCTAGTTATGATCCAACTTGATGAGCTAAGCAAAAAGGTGTCATTTCTTAAAGAAGTGGTGATGGTGTTATCAATTGTTGTGGTATCGATGGTAGCTGTTGCGCTTCTGCTAAATGCGGGGATCCTATAGTATCATGTACCATAATGAATATTTCCCAAGCACTCACTTATGGTATAAACGTACTAACTGGTTCGGAAAGCCCTGAGGTTGATACTCAGCTGTTGCTTTGTCATGCGTTAAATTGTCAAAAAACATTTTTGCATAGTTGGGCAGAGAAACAACTTGATCTCCAGCAGCAAAATACATTTAAACAATTATTAGAACGAAGACAGCAAGGTCAGCCAATCTCTCATATTACGGGACGACGCGGGTTTTGGACATTAGATTTAAATGTCACGGTGGATACGTTAATTCCTCGGCCAGATACTGAATTATTAGTCGAATTAGCTCTCACTAAACTGACGTCTAATATGCGTGTTGCTGACTTGGGAACTGGCAGTGGTGCAATTGCATTATCATTGGCAGATGAGCGTCCTGAATTACAGATCTTAGCTATGGATAAATTTTCGCTGGCATTGAGTGTTGCTCAAAAGAATGCTGTTCAGAATCAACTTAACAATGTATCTTTTTGGCAGGGGCAGTGGCTCAGTGCTGTCCGTGATAATGCTTTAGATCTCGTAGTGAGCAACCCCCCATATATTAAAGAAAATGATCCACACTTAGTACAAGGTGATGTACGGTTTGAACCATTGACTGCATTAGTATCTGGGGATGATGGTTTAGATGATCTTCGTAAAATAGTGCGACAGGCACAACGTTGTTTGAAGTTATCAGGCTGGTTATTAGTCGAACATGGTTATGATCAAGCAAGACAAGTGCAGAACTTATTTCAACAAGCAGGATATACAAACATATCATCACACCCTGACCTTGCTGGCAATGATCGTGTTGTAATGGGACAAAAAACTAATGAAAGATGAGCAATTATTACGTTACAGTAGGCAGATCCTACTGCCCCAAATTGATATTGAAGGTCAACAAACACTATTAAAAAGCCACGTATTAATCGTAGGGATTGGGGGGTTAGGTGCGCCTGTGTCCTTATATTTGGCTGCCGCAGGTGTAGGAAAGTTGACATTGGTTGATGACGATAAAGTGGAGTTATCTAATTTACAGCGGCAAATAATTCATACTGAAAAGAATATAAATAAGTTTAAGGTTAACTCAGCAGCAGAAGCTTTGCGGGCAATTAATAGTGAAATCCAACTTGAAATACACACCAAAAGATTTACTAAGTCGGCTCTAACAAAAGTAATTGAAACAGTCGATACCGTGGTAGACTGCAGCGATAATTTTGCCACACGCTTTTTATTAAATGAAGTAACACAACAGACTAAAACACCACTTGTTTCGGGTGCAGCAATACGAATGGAAGGCCAGGTTACGGTGTATGATGCCCGTCAACAAGGGAGTGCATGTTACCGTTGTATTTATCAAGATAATGGTGAATTACAAGAGACTTGTTCAGAATCCGGTGTATTATCGCCACTATTAGGTATTATCGGTAGCGTACAAGCAGTTGAAACGATAAAATTACTGACTAACATCGGTGAATCACTGACGAATCGACTGTTAATTTTAGATGCACTAACCATGTCATGGCAGGAAATAAAGCTGAAGCAAAATCCATTATGTCCTGTATGCAATAAAGTTGACGTTAAATGAGTGAAAAAATAGATAACACTGCCTTAGAACAAGCCGCTAGGATCGCATTACAACTGGCGAAAAAGCATGGTGCAACTGCCGCCGAGGTGGGTGCCAGCCAAAGCAATGGATTGTCTGTTACGGTGCGACAGGGTGAAGTTGAAACATTAGAATATAATAACGATAAAGGCCTAGGACTAACGGTTTATTATGGGCAAAGCAAGGCATCAGCCAGCACATCTGATATGCGCCCAGAAGCCATCGAAGATACAGTAAAAGCCGCGTTAGCCATTGCAAAGCACACCGAAGAAGATGAGTGTGCTGGATTAGCGGATGCTGATTTAATGGCAACAGAATTTCCTGACTTGTCGCTTTATCATCCATGGGATATTGATGCAGAAAAAGCCATTGCCATAGCAACAGAATGTGAACAAGCAGGGCTTGCAGTGAGTTCAAAAATAACAAACTCAGAAGGTGGCAGTCTGTCGAGCCATCAAAGTGGTTATATCTATGCCAACAGCCATGGCTTTATGGGTAACACCATAAGCACTCGACATAGTTTAGTGTGTACATTAATTGCGGATGATGAGCGCGGCATGCAGCGCGATTATTGGTACGATATGGCACGAGATGCGGCCGATATGAAATCTGCACATTATATTGGTCAGCGTGCCGCTAAAAATACCTTGCGTAGGCTTGATGCTAAAACGGTCAAAACTGGTAATTACCCTGTTATTTTTGCTGCAGATATTGCCCCGTCATTATTTGGCAAGTTTATTTCAGCGATAAGAGGCGGTGCACTGTACCGACAATCATCATTTTTGCTTGATCATCTAGACAAACAGATCTTCCCAGAATTTATTCATATTCATGAACAGCCTTATTTATTAAAAGCCCTAGGCAGTGCCGCCTTTGATGGTGATGGTGTAGCAACAAAAACACGAGACTTAGTTACCGATGGCATCTTAAGAAGTTATGTCTTAGACAGTTATTCAGCCCGAAAATTGAAGATGCGAACAACAGCTAATGCGGGTGGAGTGCGAAACTTAACCATTGATAGTGGCGAACTAGATTTTCAAGCTTTGCTAAAAGAAATGGGCACGGGTGTATTAGTGACCGAAACGATGGGTATGGGCATCAATATTATCACCGGCGATTATTCACAAGGCGCAGCAGGGTTTTGGGTCGAAAATGGTGAAATTCAATATCCCATTGATGAATTCACTATCGCCAGTAACCTTCGTGAAATGTTTATGGGCATTCAAGCCATTGGCAATGATATCGCATCACGTGGCAGCACACG
>CAYSGK010000012.1:0-20843 GCA_964430395.1 uncultured Methylophaga sp. | reverse complement strand
GTCTTGCCTTTTGCCTAAATGAAAAACGGGAGGCTGTCTGCAAGACGATGGCTTTGTTGTATTTTATGTGGGGGTGGCGATGTATTCTGTTTCAAATTTACAATATTTTAGCCGCTGACAACTGTTCGACAGCTTTATCAAAACTATAAAAGGCTGTTAACTTCTTACCTTTTAACCTTGCGACATATTTTGCTTTCTGATTAATAAGTGCATCTGGAAAGTCTAGCTTTTTACCTCTGACTGCCGAGGCTTCTTCATAGTCTTGCAGAGCCGACCAGATTGTGTTCACATCCTCATAAATAAAGAGGCTATCACCTATTAATGATCGCAATAATTCACATGTAGCCTGTTTATCCAGTTTGTAACGTTGTCCTGTCAACGTCCAAATGGTTTCAACTAAGACAATATCTGTGATCAAAACAGACTGACTACTTTTAATTGTGAATGCCGCCTTGTTATGCTGTACTGTGTCATCAGCTAACAAGTAACGAAGTAATACATTTGTATCTATCGCTATCATCCAAAATGACTTTTTAGTGATCCTTCATCAGTAAATGATTGGTCTGTCGCCACCCCCTTTAAGATCCCAGACGAACCACCAGGCACTTTTTTGATGATATTGAACTGATCACCATGTCTTAAAATCTCGACTTCGTCCCCAGCACTAATTCCAAGCTCTTTACACCCTGCAACGGGCAGGGTAATTTGTCTTTTGCTACTTACTTTAGGCATTGGTATTTCTCCCTGTATCTTTACATTTATTTAATAGTAATGATACGTTATTCTTTACATATGATCAACGGTAAAGATTTTATTTCGTGCTTGTCTTCATCCTGCTTTGATGCCTGTCTTGTAACCAAAAAGGTGTCATAACCAAAGGTGAATTGTAGGATTTTTTGCGCGCGTTTCATTTAATTTTAGCTAATATAAGCATACGAATTTTTATTTAACGTAGATAACAAAAATTGCTATCCCAAGCATCACAAAAAGCCCAACCTTAACCAGAGTTCCTATTGAAGATTCTATCTTCAATTCTTCTTTTTTACGTTTTCTTCCTTCAGAAGACATAAGATACATTTTAATAGAATCAATTTTATCAGTTAAGTCTCTTCTTTGTTCTTGAATAAGAGCTGATTTAGGTTGCGCACCATTCAGGTTTTTTATCTCGGGCAATCTATTTAATTCTTTCTCCAACTGCTCTTGTTGTGCCTTTAAATCCAATAAAGGTGTTTGTTCAAATATGGCTAATTTAAGCTTACCCACCTTTCTTTCAAGAAAACTTAAACCTTTCAACGAATTTTCAGCTATTAACTCCATTTCTTTCTGAAAGTTTTCATCCGGTGGAGAATCTAAATCTTGCAAGTCTATCTTTTTATCTATTTGCTCAAGCACATTGGTTATGTGGTGCTCTCTTTCATACTTAAGCTCTTTCTCCAGTTCAGAAAGTTCTTCAGTTAATCTTGCGGTTGATTCCTCAGACATTGGTATTAAAACTCCTTTAGTTTCGGCAGACACTCATCCTTAAGTAAATGGTAGTAATAACGACACAGGGTGTTTAGATTTTTTCTCAGAATTCGCCTGTTTTAGCACGGAGAATGTGAGCATAGATTCCTATGTGACCATTCGAGTACTAAAACAGGCGGATTCTGAGGGAAAAGATGAATTCCCTGTGCCGTTATTTAGGACATGATGCCTTTTATCATATAGAAAATCCCCGCCGCCATCACTGCCGCAGAAGGCACGGTAATCACCCATGCCGTAACAATTTTCTTAATGGCATCACGTTTAACATAAAGCGTTTTTTGATCTTTCTTCAATTCTTTAACGGCTTTTTTCAAATCGTCTTCTTCTTTATCTATAGCGCGGTAAAGATCGGTTATACGCTGATAATCTTGCTCTGATTTCGTTTTCTTTTTGTTCAGTTTCTTTAATTCATCATTCAACTTATTTAAGGTCTTTTTATCATGTTTGATTTCTTTTTTATCGTGTTTAATCTCTTTTTCTATGGACTTTGTTACATCCAACCATTCGCGTAAAAAACCTACTCCGAAGACGCCTCCAATCGCAATATGTGTTGAACTTACTGGCAAGCCTAATTGACTTGCAATAATCACTGTAATCGCCGCTGCCATTGCTACAGAGAATGCTCGCATTTGATCTAATTCAGTAATTTCACTCCCTACTGTTTTTATTAGTCGTGGGCCATACAAAGCCAACCCAATTGCAATACCAAATGCGCCCACGCCCATTACCCAAATAGGAATGCCTGCTTTAGCGGAAATACCACCTGTCATTACCGCATCACTGATGGCTGCTAATGGCCCAATAGCATTAGCTACGTCATTAGCACCATGAGCAAAACTCAATAAAGCCGCGGCAAATATAAGCGGTATTGTGAATAGCTTATTAACGCTTTTACGATTGTTTTTTAATGCTTTTAATCTAGTTTTTATCCGTGTTTTCATCCAGAAAAACACAATTATTGCGATTATTGCACCTAATAATAGTGCAGTAGCAAATGTTGGTTTTTTAGTAACTTCGACACTAAAAAACATAATGTCATTAAAACCTGCTTGTAGTTGAGGCCAGATTTTCTTAAGACCTTTAAGCACTAAATAAGTCACAAATGCCCATGCCATCAATGCGACATAAATAGGCACCCATTTATTGGACGCTGCCATTTTATCGTCTTTATGAACAATGGTGTGTTTAATAGAATATAAAAAAGCCGCGGCAATAATGCCGCCAATAACAGGAGATATAACCCATGAGCTGACAATTTTGCCCATAGTTGTCCAATTAACAATCCCAAAACCGGCCGAAGCAATGCCTGCCCCCATCACACCACCAACAATAGAGTGTGTCGTTGAAACAGGTGCTTTTGCCATGGTCGCCAAATTAAGCCATAAGGCGGCGGCCAATAAGGCAGCCATCATCGCCCATAAGAAGCTATCCGTGTCTGTGCCAAAAGCATTAATATCAATGATGCCTTTTTTAATGGTTGATACAACATCACCACCAGCAATAAAAGCACCGCCGGCTTCAAACACCATCGCTATAATAATGGCTCCACCCATCGTTAGCGCTTTTGCTCCTACGGCCGGGCCTACATTATTTGCTACATCATTGGCACCAATGTTCATCGCCATATAAGCACCAAATACCGCCGCAATAGCTAAAAACACGCTGTTTTCTACACCACCACTAGTTGCAAAACTATAAATTAAAACTGCCGCTAGAAAAACTAGCGCAAATCCAATGCGTACAAATTCACCATAGCTTGTTTTTAGTGCTTGCCTTTCTAGCTCATTCATTGTTTTTATATCCACGTTTCTCATACCTATAATAAATTTAATTATCTAGTTAATTATTACAACAATACGACAAATGCGCACTAAATTTATTATTTTCTCTGAACACTGAAACAATCGGCTGTTAGAATAGTCAGTAACTACAATGCTTTGTGGAAAAGATCTACTATGAGAAAATTTTTCTTTCTATGTTTTTTGGCCTTATCAATTACAGTACAAGCGCGACCAGGCCTGCTCGACAGTCTAGGGATAAATAATGATTTTGATGTGCCGCCAGATGTTGATGTCGCATTTGTGTTTTCTGCAAAAGTAACGGATCCTCAGACTATTACTGCACATTGGAGTGTTGCTCAAGGCAGTTATCTATATCGCGATAAGATTAGTTTTGAGATTATGCAATCAGCTGATGTTCAAATCGGCACGGTTTCATTGCCTGCCGGTGAAAACAAAATGGATGAATTATTCGGGCTGATGGAAGTCTATCCTTTTGATATCGATGTGACTTTACCGCTTAATCGTTCATCACAATCTCAAAAAATTACCTTAGTCGCTCATTATCAAGGTTGTTCTGAAACTTTTCATATTTGTTATCCTCCTGTAGAAAAAGAAATTACCCTTACTCTGCCAACAGCAACTAATATTGTTCAAAATACAACGCCAGTCACTCCGCCAGCCGCCAGCTCTGAACAAGATAGTCTTGCTCAGAAATTAGCGCAAGACAGTCTAATAAAAATTTTACTCGGCTTTTTAGGAGCGGGGCTATTGCTCTCTTTTACCCCCTGTGTTTTCCCGATGATACCAATCTTATCTAGCATTATTGTCGGCGAAGGGGAGCGTATTACTACACACCGTGCATTTTCTTTGTCATTAGCCTATGTATTAGCTATGTCTGTCACCTATACCACTGCAGGTGTTTTAACAGGTTTATTGGGGGAGAATATTCAAGCCCTGTTCCAGAATCCTTGGGTTATTGGAAGCTTTAGTGCTCTTTTTGTCGTTCTTTCGCTCTCTATGTTTGGTCTATTTGAATTACAGCTGCCACAATCATTACAGCATCGTTTGCATCAGATCAGTCATCAACAAAAAGGGGGCAAGCTAGCCGGTGCGGCATTAATGGGTTTATTGTCAGGTTTAATTGTTGGCCCTTGTTTGGCGCCACCCTTGGCAGCGGCATTGATCTTTATAGGTCAACATGGTGATCCCGTTTTAGGCGGTCTGGCCTTATTTGCACTTAGTATGGGCATGGGCATTCCACTACTGATCATTGGCACGTCTGCAGGTAGTTTATTACCCAAAGCTGGCATCTGGATGAACAATATAAAAGTCATCTTCGGTGTATTAATGTTAGCTTTAGCTATTTGGATGCTTGAACGCATTATTCCGGGCTGGGTTAGCTTATTATTGTGGGGAGCATTACTTATTGTTACATCTGTCTATTTAGGTGCGCTCAATGCCCTTGGCATTGATTCCAATGGTTGGGATAAACTTTGGAAGGGACTGGGACTTATTCTCTTAATATATGGTGGCTTGCTAATGATTGGTGGCGCTAGTGGTAGTAGTTCTATTTGGCAGCCATTGCAAGCAATAGCCGTCAGTCAAAACAACTCAGAAAAAACGACTAGTCTCAAATTTACCCAAGTTAATAATTTAGCTGAATTGAACCAAGTTTTTGCACAAACATCCAAGCCTGTCATGTTAGATCTTTATGCCGATTGGTGCGTGGAGTGCCATAGAATGGAAGCTATTACATTTCAAAACCCAAACGTAATTAAAGCGCTAGATACTATTTTAACCGTACAAATTGATCTCACCGAAAACTCACCACAGCATAAGGAATTTTTAAAACATTTTGATCTTTTTGGCCCCCCTACCATTTTATTTTTTAATCCTGACGGGAAAGAATATCAGGCACAGCGCTTAGTCGGCATGATTGAACCGCAAGCATTCATTCAACATGTCACCGCTTTGAAGAAATAAACTAAAATCGTCAGTTCGGCACTTTTAGCAACAAAAACCTGCTTTTTCTGTCAAAAAACTAGACATTTTACTGTTGTTAGTGCAAAATCTTTCACTATTCCCAAGTGACTTCAGGTGTAAACACTCAATGGCAAAATTTTTAGTGCTACATGGCCCCAATTTAAATCTATTAGGTACACGAGAACCCGATCACTATGGTGCTGATACACTAGCTGATATAGAAAATCGCTTATACTCGCTCGCCAGTAGTGGTAGTCACCAACTAGAAAGTTTTCAAAGTAACGCCGAACATGATTTGGTTAATAAAGTTCAGGCCGCACAGTCGAATAATACCGACTTTATTATTATCAACCCAGCTGCTTATACTCACACTAGCGTTGCCTTGCGTGATGCCTTGTCTGCAGTTGATGTGCCCTTTATCGAAGTGCATCTTTCTAATGTGCATGCTCGAGAATCTTTTCGCCATCAATCCTATTTTTCAGATATTGCCGTTGGTGTTATCTGCGGTTTAGGATCACAAGGTTATGAGCTGGCTTTACAAGCAGCTATTCAACATACTAGCCAATAGGATCATCCATGGATATTCGTAAAATCAAAAAACTGATCGACTTAATTCAACAATCAGATGTAGCTGAAATTGAAATTCACGAAGGTGAAGAATCTGTTCGTATTAGCCGTAATAGTACTACTGCTCCGGTTATGATGGCAGCACCAGCAAGTGCCCCTGTTGTTAGCTCCGCTCCTGCTACACCAGCACCAGTAGCTGAAGCACCTGCCGCAGTTTCTGCTAATAATACCGCCAATGCTGTTAAATCTCCAATGGTCGGTACATTTTATCGTTCATCTTCACCGGAAGCACCTTCATTCGTTGAAGTTGGTCAAACAATAGCTGAAGGTGACGTTATCTGCATTATCGAAGCCATGAAAATGTTTAACCAAATCGAAGCTGATCGCAGTGGTACAGTAAAAGCAATTCTAGTTGAAAATGGACATCCAGTAGAATTTGATGAACCTTTAATTATCATCGAATAACGCCACCTTTTTGTGGCCTTGTGTTGAACACTACGGATTAAATTACCATGATCGAAAAAATTGTTATCGCGAATCGAGGCGAAATAGCCCTTCGAATTCTGAGAGCCTGTAAAGAACTGGGCATTAAAACTGTTGCCGTGCACTCTGATGTGGATCGCGACTTAAAACACGTTTTATTAGCTGACGAAACGGTCTGTATCGGGCCAGCACCTTCAACTGAAAGCTACTTAAACGAACCTGCGCTAATTAGTGCGGCTGAAATTACTGATGCCTCAGCCATTCATCCCGGTTATGGCTTTTTATCTGAAAATGCTGACTTTGCTGAACGTGTTGAACAAAGTGGCTTTATTTTTATTGGCCCTAAATCAGAAACCATTCGTATGATGGGCGATAAAGTATCAGCCATTAAAGCGATGAAAGAAGCTGGCGTGCCCTGTGTGCCTGGCTCTGATGGTGGTTTGGGTGATGATGCTGAAACAAATCTTCGCCTAGCGCGAGAAATCGGCTTTCCGCTTATTATTAAGGCCTCCGGTGGTGGTGGTGGTCGCGGTATGCGTGAAGTGCATAGTGAAGCCCATCTCTTAAATGCAATAACATTAACCAAAAGTGAAGCAAAGTCATTATTTGGTAATGGCATGGTGTATATGGAAAAATTCCTCCAAAACCCGCGTCATGTTGAATTCCAAGTATTAGCTGATCAACATGGCAATGCTGTACATCTCGGTGAACGTGACTGTTCCATGCAACGTCGTCATCAAAAAGTAGTAGAAGAAGCACCCGCTCCCGGAATTTCACCTGAACTACGCGCTAAAATGGGTGAAATTTGTGCTCAAGCATGTATCCGTATTGGCTATCGCGGGGCAGGGACATTTGAATTTTTATACGAAAATGGTGAGTTTTACTTTATTGAAATGAATACGCGCATTCAAGTTGAACATACCATTACTGAACAAATTACCGGCATTGATTTATTAGCCGAACAAATCAAAATTGCGGCGGGTGAACCTTTATCATTTACCCAAGATGATATCGTTCTCAATGGTCATTCGATTGAATGTCGAATCAATGCTGAAGATGCAAAAACATTTATGCCAAGTCCAGGGAAAATAACCCACTATCACGCGCCAGGTGGCATAGGCATTCGTATGGACTCCCATATTTATAGTGGTTACAGCGTACCTCCAAATTATGATTCAATGATCGGTAAATTAATAGCGCATGGTCCAACGCGCAATTCAGCTATTGCACGCATGTTAACGGCATTAAGTGAAATTGGAATTGAAGGCATTAAAACTAATGTGGCTCTTCAGCAATACATTATGAAAGATTCTAATTTTCAAGAAGGTGGCACAAATATCCATTATCTCGAGAAAAAACTGGGTCTATAAGCTGACTCTTGGTTAGTAACATAAGATGGCGTGGATCCAATTTATTTTCGACAGTACTCCTGATAGTGCCGATCACTTGTCTGATCTATTATCAGAGTGTGGCGCAAGCGCGGTAACATTTCAAGATAATGAAGACCAACCAATTTATGAGCCAGAAATTGGCACCACACCTTTATGGGCGGCGACTAATGTTATCGCCCTGTTTGATGCTGAAATCGATACCAACTTAATCATTCATCTATTAACGGGCATGCTGGCACCTGACACTGTGCCAAACTATCGTATTGAAGCGGTTGAAGATAAAGATTGGGTTCGTGAATGGATGGATAATTTCCATCCGATGAGCTTTGGTGAACGCCTCTGGATTTGCCCTAGCTGGCATACACCACCGGATGAAAATGCCGTCAATATTATGCTCGATCCCGGTTTAGCATTTGGCACGGGCACACATCCGACAACCGCCTTATGTTTAAACTGGCTCGACCAAGCAGATGTGAAAGATAAAATTGTAATTGATTATGGTTGTGGCTCAGGGATCTTAGCGATTGCCGCCGCTTTGCTTGGTGCCAAAAAGGTGATTGGTGTTGATACCGATCCACAAGCATTAGAAGCAACCCAAGCTAATGCTGAGCGTAACGGAGTTCAAATTGATACTTATCTACCTGATGATTGCCCCGATATAACGTGTGATTTATTGCTCGCTAATATTCTTGCCGGTCCATTGCAATTGCTTGCTGAACGTTTAGCTAACTTGACCAATGCAGGTGCTCCTATTGTTCTATCTGGGATCTTAGATATTCAAGCTGAATACGTCAGTAAAAGCTACCAAGCATGGTTTGCTATGGAATTACCTGTTTTAAAGGATGAATGGATCCGACTTGTAGGGCAAAAGCATTTATGAAAATAGCTCAATACACCTTAGCAAACAACCTATTTCTAGCACCTATGGCAGGTGTTACAGATCAGCCTTTTCGACAATTATGCCGCCGCCTTGGTGCCGGCATGGTGATATCTGAAATGATCTCAGCCAACAAATCACTTTGGGCCAGCAAAAAATCATTATTACGTGCCAATCATGACGGCGAACCTGAGCCAAGATCAATTCAAATTGCTGGCACTGATCCGAAGATGATGGCTGAAGCGGCACAACATAATATTGATCAAGGCGCCCATATTATTGATATCAATATGGGTTGCCCTGCTAAGAAAGTGTGTAATGTGATGGCCGGTTCAGCTTTATTACAAAATGAGCTTCTAGTGAGTCAAATATTAGAGTCTGTGGTCAACGCTGTTGATGCGCCCGTTACTTTAAAAATTCGTACCGGCTGGGATGGTGATAATCGCAATGGTGTTAATATTGCTCGAATCGCTGAACAATCAGGCATCCAAGCATTAGCCGTTCATGGCCGCACCCGTGCTGACGCTTATCGTGGTGATGCCGAATACGATACTATTGCAGAGATTAAATCAGCAATATCAATACCCGTTATCGCTAATGGTGATATTCATAGCCCTGCCAAAGCAAAAGAAGTGCTTAACCACACTCAAGCTGATGGTTTAATGATCGGCCGTGCTGCGCAGGGTAACCCATGGATATTCCAACAGATAAATCATTTTTTAACGTATGGTGAGATTCTGCCTGACCCGAACTTATCAGAAGTAAAACAAACCTTGATTGAACACCTGCATACCCTGTACGATTTCTATGGAGAATACACAGGAGTTCGCATGGCACGTAAACATATAGCTTGGTACAGTAAAGGCCTTCGTAATGGCAATCCTTTCCGCCAACATATGAACACGCTTGAATTACCAGAGCAACAACTGGCATTCACCGAACAGTTTTTTGCCCAACTGGATGCCGCATGACCGATAGTTCCAATTCAAAACCAGATCAATGTTTTAGCTTGGCTGATGCTGAGAAACATGCTCCACTAAGTGAGTGTGTTGAAACAGCACTTAAAGACTATTTTAAACAGCTTGATGGTCACAGCGCAGCTAATCTTTATGACATGTTATTAGCAGAAGTTGAAGCGCCTTTATTTAAGGCGACATTAGATCATACCAATGGCAATCAAAGTCGCGCAGCTGAAATTTTAGGCTTAAACCGCGGGACTTTACGAAAAAAATTAAAAACATACGATCTATAGCGCCAAATCACATATTAATCTCGGAAACAATTCATGAACAAAATCCAACGTGCACTACTTAGCGTCTCAGATAAATCAGGCGTTTTAGAACTTGCCCAACAGCTTACTCAATTAGGTGTTGAACTGCTTTCAACTGGCGGTACAGCTAAATTATTACAAGAAGCTGGCTTGCCGGTAAAAGAAGTATCAGAACACACTGGCTTTCCTGAAATGATGGATGGTCGAATTAAAACTTTACATCCTAAAATTCATGGTGGTTTACTAGGTCGACGTGGCACCGATGAAGCGATTATGGCTGAACATGATATTGCTCCAATTGATTTGGTGGTAGTGAATTTATATCCATTTGAAGCTACCATTGCTCGTGATGATTGCACCTTGCCAATGGCAATTGAAAACATCGATATTGGTGGCCCGACCATGTTGCGTGCCGCCGCTAAGAATCACGCTTCTGTAACCGTCTTAATTGATCCGGTTGATTATAGCCGTGTAATTGATCAAATTAAATCAAATGGGGGCGTTGATGATGCAACCCGTTTCGATTTGGCGGTTAAAACATTTGAGCATACCGCCCATTATGATGGCGCAATTGCCAATCATTTAGGCAAGATTACCGCAGAAGGTGAAGCTGATTTCCCACGCACATTTAATAGCCAATTCAATAAAGCACAAGAGATGCGTTATGGTGAAAACCCGCATCAAAAAGCCGCTTTTTATACTGAGTCAGCCCCTGAGGCGGGCACAATTAGTTCAGCGCTTCAAATTCAAGGTAAAGCGCTTTCATACAATAATATTGCCGATACGGATGCCGCACTCGAATGCGTTAAAGCATTCCCTGAGTCTCCAGCTTGTGTCATCGTAAAACACGCCAACCCATGTGGCGTTGCTGTAGCAGATGATTTGCTAACGGCATATGATTTAGCTTATCAAACAGATACCACCTCTGCCTTTGGTGGCATCATCGCTTTTAACCGTGAGTTAGATGCTAAAACAGCACAAGCCATTGTTGACCGCCAATTTGTAGAAGTCATTATTGCACCATCAATCAGTGATGAAGCAAAACAAGTGGTCAGTGCTAAAAAGAATGTTCGCCTACTTTGCTGTGGTCAATTCTCAGCTCAACAGACTGAAGGTTTAGACTTCAAACGGGTAAGCGGTGGTTTATTGGTACAAGATCGCGATACTGCTTTAGTGACGAAAGATGAATTAAAAGTCGTCACCAAAAATGCACCGACTGATGACCAAATGTTAGATCTGTTATTTGCATGGCGTGTCGCTAAATTTGTTAAATCTAATGCCATTGTTTATGTCAACAAACAACAAACCGTGGGCATTGGTGCGGGCCAAATGAGCCGAGTCATTAGTAGCCGTATTGCAGGTATCAAAGCAGAAGATGCCGGATTAAATGTTCCCGGTGCGGTAATGGCATCAGATGCATTCTTTCCGTTCCGTGATGGCTTAGATCTTGCTGCAGAAGCAGGTATAAGTGCCGTCATCCAACCGGGCGGCTCAATGCGTGATGATGAAGTGATTGCCGCCGCAGATGAGCATGGTATTGCGATGGTATTCACTGGTATGCGTCACTTTAGACACTAAAAACAGGGGTTAATCCTTTAATGGATGATGCTCAAATGATTGATAGATTTCAAGCACTTAACCGTGAAAGAATTGCACGGTTAGGTAGCCTGCTCCCTGTAAAACACCAAAACCTTTTACACTTTCTACCTCTATTATTTCAACTAAACTCAAACAATCTACCTGGATATGTAAATTTTGAAACGCCTGTTGGTATTGTTGACTATCAACCCAATAAACAAGCTTTGGATGCTGCTAAAAGTCACCATAAAGCCTTTCTCTACACGCGCCGAGCATTGCATCGTTACCCCATCCGAGCGATCTATCTAATCAACAAAGAAGGTATTCTTAGCTATAATTCAAATGAGGCTCTTCAATTATGGCTAATTTATGCTCAGCCTCTTTCTGATGCACAGCAAACGCTGCTTACGCAAAAATCTGCCGCTATCTCCTCCTGGTTGCAAGCAGAAGGCATTCCTTTTGAAATTAGACTATTTGATGAGGCGGAGCTCCGCGCTGATAAACTTTCTGGCAATGATTTAGATATATTCTATTGTTCTAGTCTTTTGCTTGCTGGTAATGCACCCTCTTGGTGGTCAGAAGAAAGTGAAGAACATGCTCAAGAAAACGCACTACGGTACGCAAAAGAATCTATTGATTTTGGGGCTATTTCACCCTTATCTGAACAAGCACTTTTTGACCTGGTCTTTGCTAATATTGAAAAATCACTAGATCAAGGTGTTGAGTCATGCCTTGATCTTCTTTATTTCGACTGTCTGCTTAAACAACATCCCTCCACCGAATCATTAAGCCAGTTCTTAAAACAAGCTATTATTAATGGCGAAACCGACCCAATGTTGCTGGATATCACTATATTAAAATATAAATTGCTTAGCCAGTACCTAACTGAACCCACACTATTATCTCTAGCTCAACAGTCGCTCTACCTTAGAGGAAAAGAATCATTATCGAAAAATATTGAGCAAGTCCCTTACCCATGGCGCAGAAAATTTTTAAAGGATCAAATCGAAGAATGGCACTGGCAAGATACGGTTGCTAAACAACTCGATCAACAATGGCAATTGCATTACCGCGGATCTCTGCCTTTATTTCAGATGGTGCGTGAGCAATTAGCGGGATCTATAGCAAAGCTGTCTGCTTTCTCAAAGAAACATCAATTAAAGACATCGCAACATCAACGGCAATTGGAGAAGAAATTTGAGGTATTATTTAATGAGCAAGCCGATACCATAAAACAGCTTCCCTTAGCATTATCTGCACGGCAGGCAGAAGAATACGCTTATCTTTATCGCAAAAAGCAAACACATAATTGGTGTATCGACGACCAGCCTCTTGCCCTTTCGAAAATACCTTTATACCAGCACAGTTCGCTATTAAATGTGCTTGCTTGGGCAATCAATAATCAACTTATTTCTAAGGCAACGCGGCTAAAAATTGCTGATGAAAATCATGCCATAAAATCAAATGTCATTGTTGAATTAGTTCAATACCTGTTAAGAACCGCGCTCAGTAATAAGCCCAACGCACTAACACTCGAACAAATCAAACAACCGGCTGAAATAGATCATGTGCTTCTTTTTGCCAATATCGACCATGAATCAAATGATTCGTTAAGCCAGCATGGCTTAGAAATATCCAGCCTGCGGGGAGATCCATTTAACTACGCCAATAAAAAGCAAAACTTAGTCGCCAATATTGAAGGCTTAATCCACTCCAACTGGAACCAATGGCATTATGTCTCATTTACAGGTAATGACTGTCTATTACAAATGCTGACTGCAATATTACATTGGCATCCCACTCAACACTCTGCAGTCACAGCATCATGTTGGTGCCATTATGGAAATCATGGACAAAGCATTAGTAATCGCATTCAATCAATCTACCATCAAGTACTAAGTCGCTTTATTACAGCTCCAGATAATGGTGAATATATTGTCTCGTTAGGCGGAATTTTATACCAATTAAAATGGCAAAATTCATCTTGTGATAGTCTTGCTCTGCCAAAAAATACTTCTGTTCTACAGCATCTAGCTAAAAGCCGTATGGAATTTTATCCATCCGTTATCGACTCCATGTTGGATGAAGATAGTTTGCTTTCTACTATTCTTAACTACCAAACGCCCGATCAAATCAGCCTGTTTACATTGACGATAGATTCAACACTAACCATCTTTATTCTGGATAATTTAGGTAGCTTGTTTCAACAGCAATTTAGCAACTTAACCCAAAATACTCTGACATATCACTTCCATGAATTTTTAACCGCAATCCCAGATATCGGTAAGAAATACCCACAACGTTTTTTCCAGATATCAAAGCACTATAAATCTGAATACAAAGTTACCGAATTCCACTTAAAGCAAACAGCAACAAAACTGGATTATCTTCCTGTAACAATTGCAATGGAAGCTCCTAAAGAAAATGCACAATGTACCATCAATTGTGGTTCTAAAAAGTTTTCTGGTGCCGCAAATGAGCCAGATTTATTCCTTCACGTTAGAGATTTAATTTTAAGTTTACGTAAATCTAATAATAATTATCATTTATACATCACTCAATTATCTTTTAAACAGTCCAATATCCCTATTCGCGACTATCTTATCCAAAAGCAACGGTTAGAATATTTACTCAATAAATTATAATCCTTTCGCTTTTATCTTCGCTCTTTTATCATATACCCTTTAAACATGATTTCTAAAGAGCGATCCCTATGATAAAAGTCGGCATTGTTGGTGGCACCGGTTATACCGGCGTAGAGCTTTTACGGTTATTGTCTGCTCACCCTGAGGTCTCCCTCGACGTTATTACTTCACGCAGTGAGGCTGGAATAGCTGTAAGCGATCTATTTCCTAATTTACGAGGCCATGTTGACTTAGTGTTCCAACAGCCCGACATTAAGCAACTTGCTAGTTGCGACGTGGTCTTTTTTGCGACGCCCCACACCGTTGCCATGTCCCTTGTACCGGAGCTTATTGCAAAAGGCACGCGCGTTATCGACCTCAGTGCTGATTTCCGCCTTAAAAATAGTGCGCAATGGGAACAGTGGTACAACACAGCCCATACTTGTCCCGAACTTATTGAACAAGCGGTATATGGTTTACCTGAAGTTAACCGTAGCACAATAAAATCAGCTCAATTGATTGCTGTTCCTGGTTGCTACCCAACGGCGACACAACTGGGGTTTTTTCCTTTGCTTGAACAAGGCATTATTGATCCCAACCATCTTATTGCCGATGCAAAATCAGGAGTCAGTGGTGCAGGAAGAAAAGCATCTATCGGTGCGCTACTCGCAGAATCATCTGACAGCATTAAAGCTTATAGTGTCAGCGGCCATCGCCACTTACCTGAAATTGAGCAAGGCCTATCACTTGCTGCCGGCCACAATGTTGATTTAACCTTTGTACCTCATTTAACCCCGATGATTAGAGGGATCCACGCCACATTATATTCAACAGTAAAAAAACAAGTCGATTTACAGGCTTTGTTTGAACAACGTTACGCTAGTGAACCCTTTGTCGATGTTCTACCTGCTGGCTCACACCCTGAAACACGGTCAGTTAGGAGCTCCAATATGTGCCGCATCGCCGTCCATCAACCACAAAATTCAGATACTGTCATTGTCTTATCTGTCATTGATAACTTAGTTAAAGGCGCGTCAGGCCAGGCGATTCAAAATATGAATATCATGTTTGGTTTTGATGAAACCCTAGCTTTGAATTCTGTCGCTGTATCACCCTAGCTTACTTTGAAGGATTAATTCTTTGCCCTCTGTAGCTAAATTTATTGTTCGCCAGCATCGTCCTTACTTTTATGTAACGATCTTGGTTGTCTCTGTTGCATTAACCTTTCTTATTCAACGCTATATTTACCTAAAAGAAACACAGATCCAGCAGCAAAAAATTAAGGAATACCAGCAACTGGATGATCTCTACCAACAACTACGAACTAAAAATGAAGAGATGAATGAGTATATTTCACAAAGTGATGCACAGTTAGAAGGCAACAAATATGAATTAGATCTGCAAGAATCAACCATACAACAACTTGAACAACAGCTTAGCCAGCAACAAGAGCAACTTGCTACACTTAATAAAGAATTATTATTTTATGAAGGACTCACCCAAGGTGATCGCCCCAATAAATTACAAATTCGTGAGCTCCATCTCCGTTCAGATGTAGCGAATACTGATATTGTTCACTATCAACTGGTGATCACTCAAGGTAAAAAAATAAACCAAGCGCTTACCGGCACAATTGAAATGATTGGTAATATGGCGCAAGATAAAACAATTACTTTAGCCGAGCATCCATTAAATTTACGCCATGTACAATTAATTGAAGGTCAAATAAAAATTATTGATCATAATAAACCTAAAAGTCTTACTATTACTATTAAACAAAAAAATAAAATACTGCTATCACAATCCTTTGATTGGCAACTTAGTTCTACCGTCGAATAAAGAGAAATTATATGTTTAACAAAAATAATCAAAAAAGAAATAAAGCCACGCGCATTGACACCTTGATCGGTCATCATACACATATTAAAGGCAATGTTAATTTTAGCGGCGGCCTGCGAATTGATGGTAGCGTATCTGGCAATATTAATGCTACCGAAGAGAATAAGTCTGTACTCACTTTAAGTGAAAAAAGTGTTATAGAAGGTGAAATTAGAGTGCCCAACTTAATTGTTAATGGCACTATTATAGGTGATGTATATTCATCTCAGCATGTCGAGCTGGCTGCTAATGCAAAAATAACAGGCACCGTTTATTATCGGCTACTAGAAATGGTTACCGGATGCCAAGTCAATGGCCAACTGATCCACGTTGCAACAGATGATGAGCAAATAATGCGTGTTGAACACGATAAGGCTAATGATAATAATGATACTCCTCAGCTCGAGAAGAAAGATAATCTTGACTAAATTACTCAGTCTTGGATAATGGCCTTAATTAGAACTAAATTTGGAGATCCTTATGGGTAATGAAATTGAAATGCCTAGCCCTGTTAACTTTACTGATGCTGCAGCCAATAAAGTCCGCTCATTAATTGAAGAAGAAGGCGATGATCAACTTAAACTGCGCGTTTTTATAACGGGTGGCGGTTGTTCGGGCTTCCAATATGGCTTCACTTTTGAAGAAGATGTCAATGAAGATGATACCCAAGTTGAAAATGGTGGTGTCACACTTCTTATTGATCCAACAAGTTATCAATATTTAGTCGGTGCTGAAATCGATTATTCTGATGGCATCGAAGGCTCGCAATTTGTTATTCGCAATCCAAACGCAACAACCACTTGTGGCTGTGGCTCTTCATTTTCACCCTAATATTTAATCACTAATTGCACTGTGCTCAGTTTGTACAGTAGCACTTACTATTTAACTGAACGCAGGATAAGCAAAGGTATCCAGCGTTCAGCCTATTTTCCGATACAAAAACTAGAAAATATCTTATCTAATAAGTCTTCATTACTAAACGTGCCGGTAATTTCACCCAAGGCTTGCTGTGCTTGACGTAGCTCTTCAGCGAGCAACTCACCCGCCCCCATTCCTGTTAAACAGTGGTATCCAGCGTTAATCGCAACGTGGGTACGTGCCAACGCATCGAGGTGGCGACGACGAGCAATAAACACTCCTTCATCTTGTGGATGATAACCCACTGAGTCACAAAGATGCTTCTCGAGTAAATCCATCCCTTCGCCAGTTTTTGCCGATAAATATAAATTAGTCTGATCACCCTTGTTATTTATAGACGCTTTTTTGCCGCTTTTATCAATTTTATTATAAATAATTGTCAGTGGAATTTGCTGTGGAAGTTCAGCACAAATTTGTTCATCTTTACTTGTCATACCTGAAGCATCATCAACCACCAGTAAAATATGATCCGCTTGAGCAATTTCAGTTTGGGTTCGGCGAATACCTTCTTGCTCAACAATATCTGCTGAATCGTGTAACCCTGCCGTATCAGAAATGCGAAGAGGCAAGCCGCCCAAATGAATTTGTTCTCGCAAGATGTCTCGTGTTGTTCCTGCTACCTCAGTCACGATCGCCGCATCATGACCCGCTAATTGATTATGTAAGCTAGATTTACCTGCATTCGGTTGACCAGCCAAGACCACGCTCATACCCTCACGTAATAATCGCCCTTGTTGGGCACTACTGGTAATCTCGTCAACCGTTTTTAATAACGCCAATAACTGATCACCCACCGCTGCGTCAGCAAGAAAATCAATTTCTTCATCACTAAAGTCGATTGATGCTTCAACAAACATACGTAATTCAGTTAATTGTGTGAGTAATTTATTAACTCGTTCAGAAAACACTCCTTGCAAGGATCGCATAGCACTTCGCGCAGCTTGTTCAGTAGAACTATCGATTAAATCGGCAACGGCTTCTGCTTGTGCTAAGTCCATTTTATTATTGAGAAATGCACGTTCTGAGAACTCGCCAGGTCGCGCCATGCGAGCGCCAAGGCTAATCGCACATTGACATAAGCGATCTAAGACAACAGGGCTACCATGCCCTTGTAATTCGATTACATCTTCACCGGTAAAGGATGCGGGATTAGGAAAGTAAAGTACAACACCACTATCAATAATTTCACCGTCGCTATCTTTGAAATTACTGAATTGAGCATGACGTGGGGCAGGTAATTTTCCACAAAAAGATCGCGCTATTTCAGCGCTTTTGCTACCTGATAATCTAACAATGCCAACACCGCCACGCCCAGGCGCAGTGGCGATAGCAACTATCGTATCCATTGTTAGGCTACAGTGCCCCTAGTTTCTTGGTTATGTACCATTGCTGAGCAATAGACAAAGTATTATTGACCACCCAATACAACACTAAACCTGATGGGAAAAAGGCAAAAAATACCGAGAAAACCACTGGGAAAGCTTTCATTACCATCGCTTGAGCAGGATCTTGTGGTGCCGGATTCAATTTTTGCTGGAAAAACATACTTAGGCCAAATAACACTGGCAGAATAAAGTAAGGATCCGCCGCGGTTAAATCTTGTAGCCACAAAATAAAGGGAGCTTGGCGCAATTCAATCGCTTCAACCAATACCCAATAAAAGGCTAGGAATACAGGCATTTGCACTAAAATAGGTAAACAGCCACCTAATGGATTGATTTTCTCAGTGCGATATAAATCCATCATTGCTTGATTAAATTTTTTCTTATCATCACCATAACGCTCTTTCAAGCTTGCTAATTTGGGTGTCAATTTACGCATATTCGCCATTGAACGATAACTAGCTGCCGATAATTTAAAGAAAACGGCTTTAATCAAAAGTGTAAGGAATACGATTGACCAACCCCAATTGTGTGTCACCTTATGGAATTGCTCCATGATCCAAAATAAAGGTTTGGAAATAATGGTGAGTTTTCCAAAATCAACTGTTAACTCAAGATGTTTCGCTACAGCCTCTAAGCGCTTATGTTTTTTAGGGCCGAGGTACATTTGGTACTTTGTTCTCAGGGAGCTGTCATTTTCAACAGTAATCGTTGGCATTCTCATGCCTGCAATATAGTTTTCTCCATTAATAGACTTCTTGCCATAAAAGTTTTTTTCTTTTTCTTGTGATGGCGGGATCAATGCAGCAACAAAATAATGCTGAATCATTGCAACCCAGCCCTCAGAAGCAGATTCCGAAAAATCGGCATCATCTAGATCACCAAAGTCCACTTTTTTATAGTGATTTTCTTCATTAGAAAAAACAGCACCCGTATAAGTTCGAACAAAACCTGAATTTTTACCCGGACGATTTCGATTTAGTTGCACATAGGGATAAGCAGAAAAAACTTCCCCACTATTATTTGTTATTTGATAATCAACATCGACCACATAACTATTTCGGTGGAAATAATATGTTTTTATAACAGATATTCCCTCCTCAGATTGCCAGTGAAACGGTACTGCCACAGTATCTTGCCCAGCACTTAATTCATAATTTTCTCGTTCCGCAGTATACGGGCTATTATAACTTGGGCCTTTGTTGTCAACATGCAACAAACCTGACTGCATAATAAAGAAGTGTGAAGGATTATCATCTAAAAACTGAACAGGCACATTGGGTTTACTTGATTCAACCGGATATTTCAATAATGCTAAACGTTTAATATCTGCACCTTGAGTATCAACATAAACATCTAACACATCTGTTTTGATATGAATTTTATTCGAATTACTTATATCCGTAGAAGAACGATCTTGCGGCACATCCGCTACTGTTGTCAGCGATGGCAAATCAGGTAAATCTTGTTGAGGTGCAGCGGTTGAAAGTGAAGGTAGATCGTTGTTCTCACTTGCAGCCATTTCAGGCGTTACAACTTGTTGCTGCGCTGCTAACGGTCGTACATAATCGTTTTGCCATGCATCCCATAGCAATAATGACACAATCACTAAGCCGAAAATTATATAGGTTTTGAAATTATCCATTGTCTGTATGCTTCTTTAATTCAGGAACAGGATCTAAACCACCCTTATGCCAAGGATGACAACGAGAAATCCGTCTAATGCCAAGCCATGTGCCACGTAACGCACCGAATCGATTGATTGATTCAATCATATAATTTGAACAGGTAGGCTGAAAGCGGCAACTTGCACCTAGTAATGGGCTTATTAGCAATCGATATGCTCGAACCAGACCAATTAAGACTCTTTTTGCCATTGTCCTGCCACCGTTTTCCAGTGTTGTTCTAATGCTACCCATATTTGCTTTGATGGTTGTTTAACCACATCTGCTCTAGAGAGCACTACAATATCAATATTTTGAAAGTCAGATTGATGTTGTCGAAATGACTCCCGAATTATCCGCTTCAAACGATTCCGGTTTGAAGCCAATTTAATATGCTTTTTTGCTATTGCCAAACCTAATCGTGGATGACCCACAGCATTGCTAACCGTTAAAATCGTCAAACCACCACCACTAGCACGTTTTGCTTGACGAAACACCCGAGTAAAATCCCCAGGTTTATTCATTTTCATGGCTCGGCTAAATTTTGCCAAGTCATGTACTCCTATTGCGACCGAGCTTTGTAAGAGTTAAACAGTTAAGCTTGCGCGGCCTTTAGCACGACGAGCATTAATCACACGACGGCCACCAACCGTTTTCATGCGCGCACGAAAACCATGTGTACGTTTACGCTTAATATTACTAGGCTGAAAAGTTCTTTTCATTTTACCAACTCCAAAATCTAAATTCTTACTTGCCTAAATGTTTAAAACACTTAGGGTTTGCCCTGAATGCTACAAATACTAATATCTGGCAAGGGCAAAAGGGCTGAGATTATAGTGTTTTATGGGGGTAGAAGTCAAACATCTTTTGAACAAGAGAGACAATAAGCACACCTTACTCCCGCCAAGTGCAAAATATAATTT